>JAZNEE010000080.1:0-6881 GCA_045588405.1 Acutalibacteraceae bacterium | reverse complement strand
TATTTGTCA
The DNA here is from genome assembly GCA_045588405.1 of Acutalibacteraceae bacterium. Lineage (GTDB taxonomy): Bacteria > Bacillota > Clostridia > Oscillospirales > Acutalibacteraceae > UMGS172. The sequence goes on along the minus strand of JAZNEE010000080.1, from coordinate 6,872 downwards.
ATTTAATTTGATATATTATGTCAAATTTTGTTATATTTACAAAGTATAATTTGTCAAATTTGTTACAAACAAACAAAAAAACGGCAAGTGTTTATCACTTGCCGTTTTTAAATTCATTATTAGCCCAAAATGTTGAGCAAAACACCGGCGGCAACAGCCGAACCGATAACACCTGCAACGTTGGGACCCATAGCGTGCATAAGGAGGTAGTTGTTGGGGTTTTCCTCACGTCCAACCTTCTGTGCAACACGGGCAGCCATAGGAACAGCAGATACACCTGCAGCACCGATAAGAGGATTGATCTTACCTTTGGTAATGATATACATCAATTTACCAAATAATACACCGCCTGAAGTACCGATAGCAAAGGCGCAAAGACCCATTGCAATAATCTTTAAGGTATTAACAGTAAGGAAGGTTGCACCGTTTGTTGTAGCACCAACGGTTAAACCTAAGAAAATAACAACTATGTTCATAAGCTCGTTTTGAGCTGTCTTTCCAAGTCTATCAACAACACCTGATTCCTTAAAGAGGTTACCAAGCATAAGCATACCGACAAGAATTGCAGCATCGGGTAAGAGCAACGAAACAACGATGGTTACAAGAACCGGGAAAATGATTTTTTCGGTCTTAGAAACGTTTCTAAGCTGTTCCATTTTAACAGCACGCTCTTTTTTAGTGGTAAGAGCTCTCATAATCGGAGGCTGAATGATAGGAACAAGAGCCATATAAGAATATGCGGCAACGGCGATAGGTCCTAAAGCGTGAGGCGCAAGTTTTGATGTAACAAATATTGCGGTAGGACCATCAGCACCACCGATAATACCGATAGAACCGGCTTCTGCAGGTGACATTCCAAGTGCCAAAGCACCTAAGAAAGCAGCAAAGATACCAAGCTGTGCAGCGGCGCCTAAAAGGAAGCTTTTAGGATTAGCAATAAGCGGACCAAAGTCGGTCATAGCGCCAACACCCAAGAAAATAAGCGGAGGATAAATGCCAAGTTTAACGCCTAAGTACAAAATATCTAAAAGACCGCCGTGCTGAAGCACTTTACCGGCTAAAATATGAAAAGCGTGTCCATCATAGTTCCAATATTCAAATGATGCTGCTACGCCTTCGGTAACTTCAGGTATCGCCCAAATTTCGGGATGATAAATACCTGCATTGGGAAGGTTGGCAAGCAACATACCAAATGCTATAGGCAAAAGCAAAAGCGGTTCGAACTGGAATTTCGGATGAATTGCCAAAACCAAAAGCAAGCAAGACACACCGATCATAATAGCGTTTTTCCAACCATCAGTCGTGTTGAACAAAGCCAACAGACCTGATCCGTTTAAAATTTCTCCAATTGTCTTAAAAATATCCATAACATCACCTAAAACCCTTAAAACGAACGAGTGTTATTTGCAATACCTGCCATCTTCCATGCGCTTCTTTGTGAAACAACAGGTCGGATAGAACGAATAACAGGTTTAACACCGGTACCCTCATACATCATCATTACAGCAGTTGAAATTGCAGCTATCACATCATCATCGTCAGCAGCAACTGTAGAAACCGGCTTTGACACCTTTTCAACAACAGGAGCTTTTTTAGGCTTTTCTGCTTTAACAGTTTTTTCTTTTTTGGCAGCTTTTGGCTTTCCGGTTAATTTTACCATTATCATACCAAAGCCTGCAATAAGCAAAACAAGCAAAACAAGCATACAGAAAACTATCAACAAACCACTTAAGGTTACATTACCTCCATAATTTTCAAGATTGCCTTTTGCAGTGCCATAATCTTTAACCGCAAGCAAAATTAAATCGAGCATTAAAATTCTCCTTTTATTAAAAAATAACAAATTTTCACATTTACTGTTATTATAATCCAATATGCAAATAAATTCAACCTTAAATTTAATTTTTTTATAAAAAAAGCACCCAAATTTTTAGATTTAGGTGCTTTAATAAATTATTTAATTTCAGTACCGCCAATTGGACGGATATTAAGAACGTAACAAGAATCTTTGCCAAAGACAGATTTCATGGTTGAAAGGTAATTTTCCAACAATTCATCAGGAACAAAAGCCTGAATAGTTCCTGCAAAACCGCCACCGTGAACACGATATGCGCCTTTATCCTCCAAGGCTTTGCCGGCCAAAGCCAATGCCAACGAAAGGCCTTGCTCAGAAGTATTAGAAGGAGAATAAACGTTCTGCAAATATTGGAAAGAAGAACGTCCCGAATCTTTGGATATCTCTAAGAAGTCCTCGAATCTGCCTTCTTTAAGAGCTAACTTTTCGTTAACTGCACGCTGATTGTCGTTAAAGAAGTGGATAGCACGAAGAACTGCTCTATCCCCTACTTTTTCTCTAAGTTCAGCAATGGAAGCATAGAACTTATCAACGTCAACATCACGAAGGAAGTTTTTGCCGAAAAATTCAGAAACCTTTTTGCACTCGATGGTAATATCGGCATAATCCTGAGTGAGGTCAGCATGATTACCGCCTGTGTTAACGATAACAAGCTTGTGTCCGTGAGCGCCGATATCGAAAGATACCTTTTCAATAATGGGCTTCGACGGGTCATTAAAATCAATACCAACAAATCCGCCGACTGAACTTGCCATTTGGTCCATAAGACCACAAGGCTTGCCGAAATAAATGTTTTCAGCTCTTTGAGCCAATTTGGCGATTTCAACAGGGTCAACCTTGCCTTGGTTATAAAGACCGCTTAAAATGTTGCCGATAAGCACTTCAAAAGCAGCTGAAGAAGAAAGACCCGAGCCTTTAAGAACGTTGGAAGTAGTATAAGCAACAAAGCCGCCAATCTCATAACCGTCCTTCTTAAATTCACCGCACATACCACGGATAAGCGAAATTGCTCTGCCGTATTCAGCAGTATTAACCTCTAAATCAGAGATATTGAAAGCATCTTCGTCATAACCTTCTGATTTAACCTTGATTGTGCCGTCAGTTGTCGGAGCAACAACAGCTATAACATCAAGATTGACGCTTCCTGCCAAAACACAGCCGTGCTGATGGTCGGTATGGTTGCCGCCAACCTCGGTACGACCGGGTGCCGAAAAAAGACGAACTTCTCTTTCTCCATAAAGCTTCTCAAAGCTGTCAACAGCGTCGGAATATCTCTTTTTAGCGAACTCAACATCACCATAAAGAACAGAAAATATTTCATCAAATTTTCCATTCATAATATCGTTCTTGATTTTAATCATTTTTAAAACCTCAAAGATTATTTATTAAGACCTTCAACGATTGCCAAAGTATCCTTAGCAATAGCAAGCTCCTCATTGGTAGGAATTACGTATACCTTAACGGCAGAATCGGGTGTAGAAATCTCAACCTCTTCACCGCGAATCTTGTTCTTCTCTTCGTCAATCTTAACGCCCATATAAGAGAAGTGCTTGCAAACCTCGGTACGAAGTACGGGATCGTTTTCACCGATACCTGCAGTAAATACAATAGCATCTGCACCGTCCATAGCGGCAATATAAGAACCAACGAATTTAGCGATCTGATATCTCTGAATATCGTTAGCCAAAGCAGCTCTGTGGTTACCCTCGGCAGCAGCGGCAGAAACGTCACGATTATCGCTTGAAACACCCGAAATACCAAGAAGACCCGACTTCTTATTGCAAACGTCAGACATCTGATCGGGAGTAAAGTTTTCTTTATTTGCAATGTAGAAAAGTGCTGAAGGATCAACACCGCCGGAACGTGTACCCATGATGAAACCATCAAGAGGAGTGAAGCCCATAGAAGTATCAACACACTCACCACCCTTAACAGCAGTGATGGAAGCGCCGTTACCGATATGGCAGGTTACAATCTTAAGATCCTTATCGCCTTCACGACCCATAATAGCTGCACAACGCTCGCTTACATACTTGTGAGAAGTACCGTGTGCACCGTAACGACGAACAGCATACTTTTCATAGTACTCGTAAGGAAGACCGAAAATGTAAGCTTTTTCGGGCATGGTCTGATGGAAAGCTGTATCAAATACAACTACCTGAGGAACTTCTTTACCAAAGGTCTTGGTGCAAGCAACGATACCGAGGTAATGAGGATGGTTGTGAAGAGGTGCAAGTTCTTTAAGTTCTTCAACCTTTTCTGCAACGTCGTCATTAACAAGGCATGACTTATCAAAATAAGTACCGCCGTGAACAACACGGTGACCAATAGCACCGATTTCATCGGGTGAGCTGATAACTTTAGCATCACTCTCAGACAATGCGTACATCAAAGTTTCAAAAGCCTCGGAATGAGTAGGCATCTTAACTTCAGCAACATACTCTCTGCCATCAAAAGCCTTATGCTTAACATTACTGTCTTCAAGACCGATTTTGTCGCAAAGACCTTTTGCAATAACTTGCTCATTATCCATATCAATAAGCTGATATTTGAGTGATGAGCTACCTGCATTAACAACAAGAATTTTCATTTTTTCTTCCTCCTAAGACACATAATGGTTGCAATTAGTGCCAATTTAAAGTAATATAATATAAAATACTTTACAAATTAGTATAATACAACATTTTTTATGATTTTGCAAGTTAAATTTGAAAGAAAGTGAACTTATGAAAACAACTGCAATAATTGCCGAATTCAATCCTTTCCACAACGGACATAAATATATAGCAGACAAAGCACGCGAAAACGGAGCTGACTGTGTAATTGCCGTTATGAGTGGCAACTGGGTTCAACGCGGTGACAGTGCTATTATATCAAAGTTTGCAAGAACAAACCAAGCCTTGGAATGTGGGTTCGACCTTGTTGTTGAACTGCCAACCTATTGGGCAATGGCAACGGCACAAAAATTCGCCGCAGGTGCACTTTATATAATTGAAAATTTGGGTTGCGACACACTTTGTTTCGGCAGTGAATGCGGTGACATAACAAGAATAATGCAAACTGTTTACGCTGTGCGTTCAAAAGAATTCCTACAAAAGGTAAAATATCATTTATCTACCGGAACACCACTCGCAAAGGCAAGAGAATTGGCAGCAGAAGAACTTTGCGGTAACGGTGAACTATTACGCAATCCTAATGACACACTTGCGATAGAATATATAAGCGCCGCCAAAGACCTTAATTCTAAAATGAGATTCGAAGCCGTTAAAAGAATTGTAGTTGGTCATAACGATATTTTAAAATCAGACGGATATTGCTCTGCAAGTACGCTTCGTGAAATGATAAGAAGCGGTAATATTGACGAAGCTGAAAGTTATATGCCACACGCAGCGTTTGATATTTTACTTGATGAATATGAAAAAGGAAAAATATCCGATATAACCTCGCTTGAAAAAGCGATTATTGCCGCACTCAGAACCTCGTCACCCGAAAAAATCGGCAAAACACCCGACACAAGCGAAGGCATTGAACACAGAATTTATAACGCCGCATCTATGAGTTCAAGTATGTCACAGCTTATCGATACCGCAGGCACAAAAAGATACACAAATGCAAGACTTCGCCGACTTATTCTTGCGGCATTTTTGAATGAAAGCATTGACACAATTCCTGCAACGGTGCCTTATATTAGAGTTTTGGGTTGCAATCAAACTGGCGCTATGTTCTTGCAAGATGCAAGAGAAAACACAAAAATACCCATTGTTATGCGCTCGACAACTTTGAAGTCAACCGCAGAATTCGACTTCGAAGCCAAGGCCACCGACGTATATTCTCTATCACAACTAGTACCCGACAACAGCGGTAGTGAATTCACAAACGGCGTTATAGTTAAACGCTGAAATACTTAATAATATTTTCTGCAATATTTTCGGGGATTCCGGCATCAATTAGTTGTTCTTTTGTTGCAGATTCTATTTTAGCAAGGCTCTTGAATTTATTTAGCAAGAGTCTTGCTCTTTTTTCGCCCACACCTTCAATTTCGGTGAGTTTTAATTGAAGAGTGTTCATGCCTTTGGCTTTACGATGATAGCCTATTGCAAACCTGTGAACTTCTTCTTGAATATTTGAAACAAGCGTATAAACGCTTCGGTTGGCTTTGATAGCAATTTCACCGCCCGATGATGTTACTGCTCTTGTTTTGTGTTTAGAGTCCTTAACCATGCCGAACACAGGTACGTTGATTGAAAGACGGTTAAGCACCTCTAAAACGGCCGAAAGCTGACCTTTACCACCGTCAAGCAAAATCAAATCGGGTAATCTGCCGAAGCCTTCATCGGTTTCGGCATTTTTATATTCCAAAAATCTTCTTTCAATAACCTCGGCCATAGAGCGAAAATCGTCCTGACCGCTAAAGCTTTTTATCTTAAACTTTTTATAATCTTGTTTATATGGCTTTCCGTGTTTGAAAACAACCATACCCGCAACGTTATTTTCTCCTGCGGTATTTGAAATATCATAGGATTCAATAAACTTTGGAGGTTTAGGTAATCCTAAAAGTCTTGCCAATTCATCAAGACCTGCCGTTTGTCCTATTTGTCGACCCAAATGCTGAGCCAAACGTTCAGACGCGTTATTACGGCACATTGTAACAAGATGCTCTTGTTCGCCACGTTCAGGGATATGAACAACAACGTTGGTAGAGCGTTTTTCAGAAAGCCACTTTTCTATAAGTTCCCTATCCTCAACCTCACCGTCAACCGTAACCCTTGGCGGTACGTTTTGGCGAATGGTATAATACCTTCGCAAAAATTCACTTCTGGCAGCAGCAAGATCATCAACCGAATCAATTAAAAACTCCTCACGGTCAACAAGTCTGCCGTCATCAAAGACAAACACCTCAAAGCAAGCCGCTTCAGGCGTTACGGCAAGAGCAATTATATCTTGGCGTTTATAGGTTGAGCTGTAAATCTTTTGGCGGTCTCTGATTTTTTCCACCGCAGTAATTCTGTCGCGAAGC
>JAZNEE010000079.1:0-6071 GCA_045588405.1 Acutalibacteraceae bacterium | reverse complement strand
GAAGAAACTGAACAATCAGAATTGCATCTGAATTCTGATGGTTTTAAAATTTCTTCAATTTTTGCATAAGCTAATTTTGATTTAACCTTTAAAATTTTAACCTTTAAAAGGTCACCCGTAACGGCATTTGGAACAAAAATGGCCAAGCCGTCGTATCTTCCGACACCACTGCCGTCAAGGGTTATATCCTCAATTAAAATTTCAACGATTTCATTCTTTTTCATAAAAAATTCCTTTGAATAAAATAATAAAAGAAGTCAAAAATAATTACGGAAAAGGAGTTGATAAAATGTTCGATAAAATTTGCTTAACACTTCTCATTATCGGCGGTCTTAACTGGGGCAGTATCGGTCTTTTCCAATTTGATTTGGTAGCTTGGCTTTTCGGCGGTCAGGATGCGCTTTTAAGCCGCATCGTATATACCATCGTTGCCTTGGCAGGCATTTGGTGTATCTCACTTTTATTCAGAGACAACACCGAAGCCGGCGACAACGATATGCCGATAGCACGAGGCATGGACTAAATCCCATATTGCCCTAAAATTTAAGTCATTCCGCTTTTGTGGGATGACTTATTTTTTTATCTTCTACCGTCCCATCTTCCCTTTGCTTTAAACGTCTTCTTTTTATCAAACGCTTTGCCTTTTGTATTTTTACCATTTGGTTTAGTGTTTGATTTGTATATCATTGGCGCGTTTATTAAGCAATTTGCACCTTGACCTATTAGTTCTGTTCTGCCTGCATTTTTCAAAGCTTTTAAAACAATTTCTTTGTTTTCGGGTTTGAAATATTGCAAAAGTGCTCTTTGTTCAGCCTTTTGAGCAGGAGTTTTGGGCACAAAAACAGGCTCTAATGTATACGGGTCAAGCTCGGTGTAGTACATACAGGTTGAAATAGTACCGGGGGTTGGATAAAAATCCTGCACCTGTTCGGGACGCATTTTGTTTTGCTTTAAAAACAAAGCCAAATCAATAGCATCGGTCAGTCTGCAACCTGGATGGCTTGACATAAGATAAGGCACAAGATACTGCTCTTTGCCGATTTCTTTAGTGATTTTGTAAAATTTATTAACAAATCTGCGGTATGTATCAATATGAGGCTTGCCCATTTTATCAAGCACAAAATCAGAGCAATGCTCGGGAGCAACCTTCAACTGACCGCTGACGTGATGCTCAACAAGTTCGCGGAAGAATTCATCATTTTTATCGGCAAGAAGATAGTCAAAACGAATGCCCGAACGAATGAAAACCTTTTTAACACCCTTAATAGCACGAATTTTTCGAAGCAACTTTAGATAATCGGAATGGTCGGCAACTAAATTTTTGCAAACATTGGGAGCCAAGCATTTTTTAACCTTTCAAAGTCCGTTTTTAAGTTGTTGCTCGCACGAAACATGACGGAAGTTAGCTGTAGGTCCTCCAACGTCATGAATATATCCTTTAAAATGAGGGTTTTTCGTCAACGCTTCTATTTCGCGCAGAATTGAAGCTTCACTTCTAACCGAAATCTGTCTGCCTTGGTGATAAGCAATGGAACAAAAGTTGCAAGCACCAAAGCAACCGCGGTTATGGGTTACCGAAAACTCAACCTCTTCGATAGCGGGAATACCACCTGCCGATTCATACGAAGGATGATAATATCTCATATAAGGCAACTCGTAAACCCGGTCAAACTCCTCAGTTGTAAGAGGTCGCATAGGCTTATTTTGAACAACGTAACGGTTTCCGTGCTTTTGGACAACGCGTTTGCCTCTTATTGCATCTTGCTCGTCATATTGTACTCTGCAAGCCAAAGCATACTGCTTTTTAGAATCGCAAACCGACTCAAACGATGGGACGGATACAGCGTTTATTCCTTCAACCGAATCGGTTACATAAACAGTGCCGTCGATATCATGAAGTGTTGAAACATCTTCACCGTTTGCAAGTCTTTTTGCAATTTCAATGGTTTGCAATTCGCCCATTCCAAACGTTAAAAGGTCGGCTTCGCTGTCAACTATAATAGACGGAAGCACCTTATCAGCCCAATAGTCATAATGGGCAAAACGGCGAAGAGATGCCTCAACGCCGCCTATGATTATGGGTATATCATCGTAAACCTTACGGATAAGTTTTGAATAAACAATCGTTGCTCTATCAGGTCTTTTACCTTTAACACCACCGGGAGAATATAAATCCTCACCTCTTGGCTTTTTTGCAGCGGTGTAATGAGCAACCATTGAATCTATATTGCCGCCACCAACCATAAACCCGTATATAGGGCGACCGAAAACAGTAATACTGTTATCATTTCGCCAATCGGGCTGTGGGATAATGCCAACCCTATAGCCCTCACTTTCAAGCACACGGGCAATAATGGTTGTGCCAAACGATGGATGGTCAACATAAGCGTCACCCGAAACAACAACGAAGTCAACACTATCCCATCCACGTTCTTTCATATCTTTTTTTGAAATAGGAAGAAATCCTTTATTCACTGTCTGAGCTACCTGCTTTCATTTCCAACAACTGTTCTTTAGAAATTAACACCTGACGAGGTTTTGCACCCTCGGAAGGACCGATAATTCCTCTATCTTCCATTTGGTCAATAACTCGAGCTGCACGAGCATAACCAAGTCTCATTTTTCTTTGCAATAGCGATGTGGAAGCCTGTCCAAGTTCAACAACAAGCTCGATAGCTTCGTTAAGCATTGGGTCGCCATCATCTTCAACAGCATCCTCCGGCAAGCCACTTTTGGCTGATTTTTCCTTAGCAGCCTGACGCTCGATTTCTTCGATAACCTGTTCATCATACTCGCTTCTGTGGTCGGATTTGAGGTAATTAACAACCTTTTCAACCTCTTCGTCGCTTACAAAACAGCCTTGTATACGCTCGGGCTTAATAGCGCCAGTCGGGAAGAACAGCATATCGCCCCTACCCATCAGTTTTTCAGCACCGCCGATATCAATAATTGTACGGCTGTCAACCTGAGAAGATACAGCAAAAGCAACACGAGTAGGAATATTGGCTTTAATAAGACCGGTTACAACGTCAACCGACGGACGCTGAGTAGCAACAATCAAGTGCATACCTGCAGCACGTGCTTTTTGAGCAATTCGGCAGATAGAATCTTCAACCTCACCGGGTGAAGTCATCATAAGATCAGCAAGCTCATCGATTATGATAACAATCTGAGGCATTTTAACAAGATCTTCTCTTCTTTCGGCAAGATCGTTAAAGCCAACAAGATTTCTAACATCGTTTTCAGCAAACATTTTATAACGACGTTCCATTTCCATAACAGCCCAACCTAAAGCACCTGCGGCTTTTCTTGGGTCGGTAACAACAGGAACAATAAGATGAGGAATGCCGTTATAAATTCCAAGTTCAACAACCTTGGGGTCGATAAGCAAAAGTTTGACCTCTTCGGGAGTTGCCTTGAAAAGAATACTCATAATAATCGAGTTGATACATACCGATTTACCCGAACCGGTTGCACCTGCAATAAGACCGTGAGGCATTTTTGAAATATCGGTAACTCTTTGTTCGCCCGAAATATCACGTCCCAAAGCAACCGAAATCTTGCTCTTTGAATTTGAGAAAGCCTGCGAATCAATAATTTCACGGATTTTAACAATGCTGTTGTTCTTATTGGGAACCTCGATACCAACTGCAGGTTTATTAGGAATGGGAGCTTCTATTCTAACACCGGCAGTAGCAAGGTTAAGGGCCAAATCATCGGCAAGGTTGGTAATCTTGCTGATTTTAACACCTGCTGCAGGCTGAAGCTCATAACGGGTTACAGACGGACCACGGCTAATGTTTATGATTCTTGATTCAACGCCAAAGCTTCTGAGTGTATCAACAAGCAAAGTTGCCGTGCTTTCAAGCTCGGCTGTTATATTCTTAGAATTCTCAGGAGTGGGTTCTGACAAAAGCGAAACAGGCGGATAACGATATTCGTTATGAGCAGTATCAACAGTAATTGCACTGCCTTCAGGTAAATCAAGATCAAGTTTACCTGTCTTTTGGTCAGCCTCGGCATTAACATTTTTCACGATATCAAGAATTTCAGGGTTTTCGTTTTCAGATTCGCCACCGAAATCATTGGCTGCTTCTTCATCTGCCTTTTGCGAAACTGCCTTAGCAGTTTTATCAATAGCTGCTGCATTCGATTTAGCCTTTGCAGAAGTCGAACTGATATTCTGTATGGGTGCATCATTATCAAGATCACGGTATTTAGATATAACGTTCTTCTGCTTGTCCTCAATACTTATGATATCGTCATTATTGACTTCCTCTTCATCATCAAGAGCAATATCAACGTTGACATTTTTGCGACGATTTTCATAAGCAGTTTCGGCAATTCTTTCAATATGCTTTGCAGGCTTGCTTAATGCTTTAAACAAAGCCATCAAGGTTGTGCCTGTCATTATCATAAAAGTGAAAAAGGCTAACAATAAACAAACTATCCAAGCACCGGGATCACCGAGTGAAGCAAACAGCGGATAACCTAAAACAGTGCCAATAAATCCCGTTGCACGATTACCTGCATTCCAAGCATTAACGGTGGCGCTTGCAAAACTGTCACTATTAGGTGCTATAAGCAGAATATGTACAAAAGCACCAACCAAGAAAACAAACAGTAGTATCTCAATAATCTTTATAAGCACTTTGCCACGCAAACGGTCGAGCGCCAAATAAACAGATATAGCGCAAAGCAAAATCGGAATGGAGTATCCAAAGCAACCGAATATGCCTAAAATTGCGGTGTGCAACGCAAACCAACCGCCCTCACCTTTTATGATTGCGGCAAGGAAAAGCAAAACCGAAACTGTGAATAAAAACACTGCAACAATCTGCTTTTTAGGCGTAGCGTCATTCAAAACTTCAGTGGAATTCTTTTTAGCCGCAACGGGTTTTGTGTTCTTCTTTTTCTTTTTAGCCATTTTATTTACCGTCCTGTAATTTATGTATTGGTGACTAAAAGTCACCTTTTTTCAATCATTTTATATAGCTCACTTATTGCATCTGACAAACTGCCAATTCGATCAATAAGGCCAACGTCAACCGCCATTTTACCGTCGAGCACCGTTCCCATATCAGTAGCAAGCTCATCGGTGTTAAGCATAAGACTAGAAAATTTATCAGCCGAAACGGATGAATTTTTAACAACAAAATCGGTTATTCTTTTTTGCATGCGTTCAAAATAATCAAGCGTTTGAGAAACGCCTAAAACAAGGCCGTTTGTTCTGACGGGATGCACGGTCATGGTTGCCGAAGGAACAATAAAAGAACATTTTGCCGAAACAGCCAAAGGAACACCTATTGAATGTCCACCACCAAGCACTAATGAAACGGTAGGCTTGGTCATTCCCGATATAAGTTCGGCCAAAGCAAGACCCGCTTCAACGTCACCACCGACTGTGTTTAAAACAATGAGCATACCCTCGATTTTAGGGTCTTCCTCAACTGCAATAAGCTGTGGAATAACGTGTTCATATTTTGTGGTTTTAGTATCGGAAGGTAAAACACCGTGACCCTCTATCTGTCCGATAACGGTCAAACAATGAATAATCCTTTTGCCGTCAGAAGTTGTGATGCTTCCGCTGTCCTCTATTTGTTTCCATTCGTCATTTTTGTTGTTATTTTCGTCGTTTTCGGTATGTGTTTGATTGCTAAAATACATTAACAGCATCCTTTCAAAAATACTGTTAATAGTTTTCCTCAAACAATTATAATAATACGGATATATTATAACACTTTATATTGTATATTTCAAGGGAAATCTATAACATTAACCACTTTATTTTGAAAAATTATACTTTAAAATATCTAATTATTCCTTCTGTTACGCTCATAGCTTTTTTATAGGCTGTTTCATAAAGATTATAGCCTAAATTTTCGTTGAATTTTATATTATCAATAATCATAGGCGAAAAATCATAATATGCTTCATTTTCCTTAATTTGTTCAACAAAAACAACCTCTTGTTCTTCCGCATTTCTTAAATTTCTGATAATCGATGCTATCTTGAACGACGTTGCAACCGACAAAACCGAATCGCAATATATAAACGAAACAGCGCTGTTG
>JAZNEE010000078.1:0-8225 GCA_045588405.1 Acutalibacteraceae bacterium | reverse complement strand
AAATATTTTCCAACACAGTGTCCAACAATGCCAACAACTTCCTTGTGTTCCCTATCTCCTGCGATTAAAACGGTTTCCCCATTTTTTCCCGCATCGGCAACAATCTTATGAATCTTGGCAACAAAGGGACAGGTTGCATCGGCAACGCAAAGACCTAACTCCTCTGCCTTTTCCAAAACCGATTTTTCCACACCGTGAGAGCGTATTACCAAAATCTCATCGGCTTTAACCTCTTCAGGGGTAGACACAATTCTTGCTCCTTGTTGTTCTAATTCGGCAACAAGCTGAGGATTGTGGATTATGGGCCCCAAAGTGGCAACTTTTTTGCCCTCATTTAAAAGTGTTCTGACCATTTCAACCGCGCGATTAACGCCAAAGCAAAAGCCCGCGGTTTTGGCAAGTCTTATTTCAGCCTTTTTCATTGTTTTGCCAACTGCTGTTTTACGGCTTCTTCCATGGCCAAAACAGCTTGCTCCAAATCTTTATCGGTGGTATCAATAAGAACTGCATCATCGGCCTGCTTTAAGGGTGCTACGTCGCGGTGAGAATCGCGGTAGTCACGGTCTTTAATATCAGCAAGCACCTCATCGAAGCTGGCTTCGATACCCTTTTCTTGAAGTTCTAAAAATCTTCTTCTTGCACGTTCCTCTGCCGAAGCAGTCAAGAAGATTTTCACCTTAGCGTTAGGCAAAACAACAGTGGCAATATCACGACCGTCCATAACAACGCTATTTTCTTCTGCAAGACGTCTTTGAAGATCTAAAAGATATGCTCTAACCTCGGGAATTGCCGAAGTGACTGAAGCAGCATTAGAAACCTCGGGTGTACGGATGAAACTTGAAACATCCTCACCATCGAGCAAAACAATCTGTGTATCGCCTTTATAAGCTATGTTTACGCTGATTTTGGGCAAATGCTCAATTACGGCATCAACATTGTTGTAATCTATTCCACTTTTAAAAAGGCTATAAGCAATGGTGCGGTACAAAGCGCCCGTGTCAACATAAATGCATCCGAGCATCACTGCCAATCTCTTAGCGATAGTGCTTTTGCCTGCACCCGCAGGTCCATCAATAGCAATAGAAATGTGTTCGTTCATAAAAACCTCCGAATATCAAATACCCTTTCCTGCGGCATAACCGGTTGAAAAGGCAATTTGTAAATTGAATCCGCCCGTAAATGCGTCAACGTCCAAAACCTCACCTGCAAAGTAAAGCCCTTCTATAAGTTTTGATTGCATTGTTTTTGGGTCGATTTCCTTTAAATTTATACCACCCTTGGTCACGATGGCTTCCTCAATAGGTCTAAACCCTGTGACGGTTAGCGTAAGCGATTTGAGCAGCGTTACCAAGGTTTCTCTTTGCTCTTTGGTTATTTGGTTAACCTTTTGTGACGGTTCTATTTTACTGAGCTTGACAATGACGGGCACCATTTTTCTGGGCAACAACTCAGACAAAGAATTTATGTAGTCCTTGTTGCTGTACTTCGCAAAATCACGCAAAATTCGGTCGTTAAGTTTTTCATGGGTGAGTGCCGGCTTTAAATCAATTTCAATTCTGTGTGGTGTGTTTTGCGGATTTTTGATAAACGCCGAAGCACTCAAAATAACAGGACCCGAAAGACCATAGTGTGTGAACATGAGTTCTCCAAAATCGCTGTAAATACATTTGGGCGAATCACCCTTGAACACTTTAACTTCGATGTTTTTAAGGCTTAACCCTTGAAGTGATGAGCACCAACCCTCTTTAACCACTAACGGAACCAGTGACGGTGATAGTTCGGTTACGGTGTGTCCCACCTTGCGGGCCAAATCATAACCGTCACCTGTTGAGCCTGTGAGAGGATAAGACATGCCACCGGTTGCGACTATTACCGCGTCGGCAAAATGAACATTTCCGTTTTCAAGCCTTACTCCTCCGGCTTTGTTGCCGTTTAAAACAAGTTCCATCGCTCTGCCTTGAAGGAATTTGACGCCTTTTTCTCTTGCAGCTTTAACCAAGGCGTCAACAATATCAACCGCCTTATCCGAAAGCGGAAAAACTCTGTTTCCTCTTTCGGTTTTAAGCGCTACACCTAAAGTTTCGAAAAACTCCATCGTATCTCTTGAAGAAAACATATTAAATGCCGAATAAAGAAACCTTCCGTCACCCGTGACCGAGCCTATAAGTCCCTTTATATCGGTATCGTTTGTTACGTTGCAACGACCTTTTCCCGTTATCATCACCTTGCGTGCCATACGCTCGTTACGTTCAATAACGGTTACGTCGTTACCGTTTTCGGCTGCCGCAAACGCTGCCATAAGACCTGCCGCACCGCCGCCGACCACAATTACTTTTTTCAATTTTCTACCCTCTGATTGGATTTTTTTACAACGATAAATATAACATAGCTCGCGGTGTATACAACGAATATACCCAAAGCTACATAAAACAAATTAAGTCTTTCTTGATATTCATCACCCAAAGACTCATATCGCTCTAAATACACTACGCTTTCAGCCCTGCATTTTTCAGCATTAAGGCGGAACTCTTTGGCCAGTTTTTCATTGCCCTTTTCGAGTTCTTCTTCCACAAGCGCATCATATTTTTCGGCTTCACGAAGATTGAAATGATATCCCGCATTTAAATAACCGCTTCGATCGTATTTGGTTGAAAGCACTCTTATTCCCGAAACGGCGAAAAAACCCACCGATACCACAAGCACAAGCATTGCAACAAAACCCACAAGCCCCCTTTTGAACAGAAACTCTTTAAAGCTTATTGCATTGTCTTTGACCACTTCGCCAATCGAAGGCTCGTCCTCATAAATACGCTCATATTTTCGCTTGATTGCAACCATAATAAAGTTGGCAATAACCAGTAAAACACCGCCGCCAAAGCACCAAAAAATAAGGTTAAGATTGGAACTGTAACTCATCATAAGAAAGGTGACAGTCATATCAATAATCGAAATTACTGCCAACACCACAGCGACACGATAAATTTTATCATTTTTATATTCCAACTCTTTTCACCTCTAAAAGCATAATTTCATTTTATTTTACCACATTTCTTTTAAAAACGGAAGTGAAAAATATAAATTTTACATTTTATTCATTCAAAAATGCAAATTCGTTAGTTAAACGGGAAAAATAGTGTTGAATAACGAACAAAAGTTTGGTACAATAAATATATATTATACTTATACTATTATGGGAGGAATTTTTTATGCAAAAAATTACTGTAAAAGATCTTTATTCACTCGACAAAACCATTGCCACCGATATTTTTGAAGGTGTCACCTTCCCTTGGGAGGTTTTGCCCAAAATCAAAACCTTTATTTTAGAACTTGGCAACAAGCTTGACCCCGAAAAGTTTATTAAAAAAGGTGACGATATTTGGATTGCAAAATCGGCAACCGTTTTCGAGAGTGCCTATATCGCAGGTCCTTGCATTATCGATGAAAACGCCGAGATTCGTCACTGTGCTTTTATCAGAGGCAACGCGATAATCGGTAAGGGCTCTGTTGTCGGCAATTCGACCGAGGTTAAAAACGCTTTGATTTTTGATTCGGTTCAAGTTCCGCACTACAACTATGTGGGCGATTCTGTTTTGGGTTACAAGTCACATCTTGGCGCCGGTTCAATAACGTCTAACGTAAAGTCGGACAAAACACTTGTAAAGGTAAACGTTTGCGGCGAAAGAATAGAAACCGGGCTTAAGAAGTTCGGTGCCATGGTTGGCGATAACGTTGAGGTCGGTTGCGGCTCCGTGCTTAATCCCGGTACTGTGATTGGCAGAAATTCCAACGTTTATCCTCTTTCATCGGTAAGAGGCTTTGTTCCTGAAAATTCCATCTACAAATGTAAAGGCGAAATTGCCGAAAAATACTGAACAGAAGGTTGAATATGGAAGTTTGGGACGTCCTTGATAAAGACGGAATGCCAACCGGCAAAACCGTTGTCAGAAAAAGGGTTTGTCTTGCAAAGGGTGAGTATCATCTTGTTGTACACATTTGGGTCTTGGGCTCGGATGGCAGGGTGCTTATTCAGAGAAGAAGCTTTGACAAACCACTTATGCCCGGTGAATGGGCTGCAATAGGCGGAAGCGCGCTTTCGGGCGAAACCGCTTGCGCTGCCGCAAAAAGAGAGCTTGCCGAAGAAATGGGCATTGAGGCAGAAGAGGAAGAATTAAGGCTTATCAAAAGAATGGTTCGCAAGAATTCGATACTTAATATTTTTCTCGTACTTAGAGATACCCCTGTATCAGAGCTTGCTTTGCAGGAATCTGAGGTTAGCGAAGCTAAATGGGTGCATCGCAACAAGCTGCGACAAATGATAAAAAACGGTGAATATCACAACTACGGCAAAGAGTATTTTGATGCTGTGTTCGGAGCATTCGACCGCAGAACAGCATTAAAACGGAGAAGAAAGAGATATGAACGAAGAAAGAAACAGTAAATGTCAGATATGTAAAGGCTATCTTTTCGAAGATGACGATATTGTTATTTGCCCCGAATGCGGAGCTCCGCATCACAGAGATTGTTGGCAAACGGTGGGTCATTGCGGTCTACAGGAAGACCATGGCACCGACCGCCAGTATGACAAACTTAAAAAAGTTGAAGAAACCGCGCAGTCGGAAGCGGCTCAGAAATGCAGATTCTGTGGAAAAACTTCAAAAACAAAGGGAGCTGAGTTTTGCCCTTATTGCGGTCAGCCTTATAACGGCAACGGGGTTCATCCTCACGGGGCGCCGTTTGTTGTGCAAAACGGCACTATAAACATTGACCCTTACGGCGGTGTTCCCAAAGACACAAAGATTGAAGGCGTTACCGTTAAGGATATTGCCACCTTCACAGGCAACAACTCGGCTCGCTACGTCCACAAGTTTAAGGATCTTAATAAGGGCAACAAAAAATCGTGGAACTGGCTTGCATTTTTGTTTCCTTCCGCTTGGTGCCTTTCGAGAAAAATGTTTGCGAACGGCATTTTGTTCCTCATTTTGGCGGTCGCATCCTCTCTTTGCACCATTCCTTTCGCCGAAACACTTAATTCTCTTGGCGATATATCAACCATGACACGCAACGAGCTTGTTAATCTTGCGACCGAGAACATCGGTGCCTTTACACCTTTAACCTGGGTTATGAGCGCACTTGGTATTGTGTTACTTGCAATCCCTCATGTTATTTGCGGTTTAATGGGAGATTGGATGTATCGATGCTTTGCTCTTGACAAAATCAAATCCATCCGCGACGATAAAAAAACCGAAGATTACGAAGAAACCCTGGCACACAAAGGCTCAACAAATCTTTTGCTTGGAATCCTTGCTATTTTTGCCGAGCAATATTTACCTGTCATTATAGCTATGTTTATATGACGACCTTTTAATGAGGATGCTTTGACTAAGAATTCTACATTCTGTTCTGATTGCGACAGCAAAAACCATGCAACATTCACTTTCAAATATAGAAAAAATTTAAGTGGTGATAATATGATTAAAAAAGCTATAATTCCTGCCGCCGGTCTTGGCACACGAGTTTTACCCGCATCCAAAGCTGTACCCAAGGAAATGCTTAATATTGTTGATAAGCCTGCAATTCAATATATTGTTGAAGAGGCTGTCGAAGCGGGAATAACGGATATTTTAATAATTACCAACCGAGGAAAATCTATTATTGAAGATCATTTTGACCATTCGTTTGAACTTGAACACCTTTTGCAAGAACGCGGTAAAGATGATGTTTTAGACCAGGTTAAATCGGTTGCTCACATGGCAAATATATATTTTGTGCGTCAAAAAGAAGCAAAGGGCTTAGGTCATGCTGTACTTTGCGCAAAAAGCTTTGTTGGTAACGACCCATTTGCCGTCTTATACGGTGACGATGTAATTATAAGCAAAACACCTGTTGTTTCTCAGCTTGCAAAGGCATACGAAACTTATAAAAAGCCTTGCGTCGGCATCAAAGAGGTGTCTCGCGAAGCAGTTATGAAATACAGTTCAATGAAGCTGTGCAATATCAAAGATAACCTTTTTGATATTAACGATATGATTGAAAAACCCAAGGAAGATGAGATTTTTTCTCTTTATTCAATTCTTGGACGCTGCATTTTGGAGCCTGATATCTTCGATGTGCTTGAGAGCATTCCTTATGGTGCAGGCGGAGAACTGCAATTGACCGACGCTATGAAGCATATCGCCCGTAGTCGCGGTATTATTGGCGTTGATTTCGAAGGTGAACGTCACGACATGGGCAATAAATTTGGCATTTTAAAGGCTAACATTGATGTTGGTCTTTCACACCCCGAGGTAAGTGAAGATCTCAAAAAATACATAAAAGAAATCGCAAAAAATCTGTAAGAGGTGATTTTGTGTCTAAATCCGAATTAACGAATAAACAGTCTTTGGTGTACTCATACCTTGTGAAAGCATTAGCAAGTTCTATACCACCAACTGTTCGCGAAATATGCCATGCAACCGGCATCAAATCCACCTCGACCGTACACGCTATTTTATCCGCCTTGGAAAATGAAGGTTATATAATCAGAGACGCTAAATCTTCGCGATCAATTCGCATTGCAAGAAGTACTGACTCGGCTATGGTACCCGTTTTAGGCAAGGTTACTGCAGGTCAGCCGATTTTGGCAGTAGAAGACATAGAATCGTATATCCCCTATCCTGTTTCAGGAGATGCTTCTGAAAGTTTGTTTGCGCTTCGAGTTTCGGGTCTTAGCATGCGAGACGCAGGAATTTTAGATGGTGATATAATTGTTGCAGACAAAGACAGCTACAGTCGAAATGGCGACATAGTTGTTGCGCTCATTGATGACGAAGCAACAGTTAAGAGATTGGTTGCTGAAAATGGCAAAAAGCCTTATCTTTTGCCCGAAAACCCTGATTATGACCCAATTTATCCTGAAAGCATGGAAATTTTAGGTCGTGTAATAGGCAGTTTTAGGAAGTATTGATCATGAAGACAGTTGAAATTTTTACCGACGGGGCTTGCTCCGGGAATCCCGGTCCGGGCGGTTGGGGTGCTATACTTCGCTATGGCAACAACGAAAAAGAGCTTTTTGGTGGCGCAGATTCCACCACTAATAACAGAATGGAATTGACAGCCTGCATCGAAGCTTTGAAAGCTTTAAAGGAGCAATGCCAAGTTATACTTACAACCGACTCACAATATGTTGTTAATGGCATTACAAAGGGTTGGGCCGCATCCTGGCGTAGCAACGGTTGGCGAAAAGCCGATAAAAAACCGGCTCTTAATTCCGATTTATGGGAAGAACTTTTAAACTTGACCGAAAAACACAATGTTGAATTTAACTGGATTAAAGGCCATGCCGGGCATCCCGAAAACGAAAGATGCGACACTCTTGCTGTTTCTTTCTACAAAAATATGATATCAAAATAAACAAAACGGCTTTAATAAAGCCGTCTTTTTATTTTTTACTGTAAATTAAATAAATCTTAAAAAGAACACCTTAAATTAACTTTTATGCAAAAAGAAAAGTGCTTCGGCAAAGCCGAAGCACTTTATTTATAAATTTAGGAGATTATTTCGAGAAAACCTTTTTGCCGGTAACAAGAAGTGCGCCAGCAGAAAGAATGATAACTGCAAGAATTACCATCGGGTTAACGGAAGTGTCTCCAGTGGGAGCAGAACCGGAATAGCCCTTGAGAGTGATGGTGATATCGTCAAAATACAAATCACAACCTGCAGAAGTACCAATTGCAACAAATTCAGAAGTTGCAGTGAAGGTATAAGTAACCTTCTGCCACTCGCCTTCCTTAAGGTCAGCGTAATTTTTAATTACGGAAACAGGAGTTGCAGTGGTGATTCCGGTATAGGAGCCCATGCTCTGCAAGGAAATAGCACCAGTATCACCGGAAATAGCAGTAGGTTTAACCCAGAAAGTAAGAGTATAAGTATCACCTATAGCTAATGCTAACTCTTTGTCTCTCATAAGAGTAACGCACTTGATTCCTGCTGTATTGCCATCGCGGAAAACAGAGAATTTGCCGCCGTGGATGTTGGAAGAATCAAAACCAACAGTATCCTTAGAATATAAGGAGTAACCTACTGCGAAACCAAGCTGCTGAGTGCTAGCAGGATAATCTTCGAAACCTTCAATAAGTTTACCAAGCTGCCATTTAGCATGGATAAGGATGGGTTTATCACCGAAAGTGGTATCAGTAAATGCGTTTTCAAACTTATTGTCTGCATACCAACCAAGGAATTTATATCCG
>JAZNEE010000077.1:0-6767 GCA_045588405.1 Acutalibacteraceae bacterium | reverse complement strand
ACGCTTCTGGCATTTAAGACACTCTCTGCGGCGACGGATACGCTCACCTTCGTCGGTCGGTCTTGAATCGATAACCTTGCTTTCTTCATAAGAACAAAACGGGCATTTCATAAAAATACTCTCCTTAGCAAATGTGGTTTGGTTCATTGTAACACAATTTCCACAATATAACAAGAAAAATTTTATTTTTCTCGCAACATATTGAAATTTTTTGTTAGTTGTGGTAAAATATTGCAGTATTTTTTGAAGAAAAGGGGGATTGCCTTGAAAAAAAGGCTTAACAACAGCTTTAAAAACGGACTAAAAGACGGCGTTCCAATAGCTCTTGGTTATATTCCTGTGGCGTTTGCTTTTGGTGTTACGGCTATACAATATAAAATACCTGTTTTACTTGCTGTAATGATTTCTGTGACAAATCTAACCTCGGCCGGTCAGTTTGCAGGGGTTGCGCTCATAGCTGCTAATGGATCACTTATTGAAGCTGCACTCACGCAGTTTATTATAAATTTAAGATACTCATTGATGTCGGTATCTATTTCACAAAAGTTTCACAGTTCGGTAACTCTGCCTCAAAGGTTTTTAATATCGTTTGGTGTCAGCGATGAAAACTTCGCGATTACCTCAAGCTGTAAAGACGAGCTTGGCGGTAAATATATGTATGGTCTTTTAACCTTGCCTTATCTTGCATGGGTTGGGGGAACATGGATTGGCGCTGCAGCAGGTTCAATTTTGCCTCCGTTGGTTTTAGGCGCACTTGGCATTGCTATCTACGGAATGTTTATTGCTATTTTCGTTCCACCGATGAAAAAGAGTTTTGCCGTTGTGGTGGTTGTGGCTGTGGCTGCGCTGCTTAGCTGTGCGTTTAATTATCTGCCTTTCTTAAAATCGGTATCCTCAGGCTTCGTAATTATAATATGTACTATCGTTGCGGCAACGGTTGGTGCAATTTTTAAACCCATAGAGGTAGAACCGGAGGTGGAAGAATGACCGAGATGTTGCTTCATATAGCCGTTATGGCTATTGTTACATATCTTGTCAGAATGTTGCCTATGGTGATATTCCGCAAGAAAATCAAAAACCGTTTCATAATGTCATTTCTTCACTATATGCCTTATGCCGTGCTTGCGGCTATGACCTTCCCGGCAGTGTTTACATCAACCGGAAGCGTTGTTTCTGCCATTGCCGGTGTTGCGATAGCGCTTTTGTTGGCTTTCTTCGAAAAAGGACTTGTAACGGTTGCACTTTCAGCTTGTGCTATGGCACTTTTAACCGAAATAGTTATGAAACTTATTTAAAATAAAAAGCAAGGAATGAGGTTTTACTCATTACTTGCTTTTATTTTGGTTGTTCTTTGCTTCCTAACGGAATTATCTTTTCAAAAAGGCAGGTGTAATCTGCGGTAACAAGCCTGTCCTCGTGCAAACTGCCAAAATACCAGTGATTGAATTTTACCGACCTTGCAAGCTCTTCAAAATAGCCATTGAGCTTGTTCACTTGTTCGGGTTGACCTTTGCGAAGAAGCATAGAGGTTTTAACTCTTAAAGGCGGTTCGTGGGTGATGATATAATCAACCTTTAGTCCTGCTTCATCCAGGTTATGAGCACCGATTGCAAGTTGCTCGGGGGTTGGTAATTCTTCACGGAACCAGATACCGCGTTCCTCGGCGTTTCTGACTTCACGGTCATCGCTTTCGCCACCACCAAAGGTGAAGATTTTAACACCATCAATGTTAAAAATCTGACCTCTCATCAAATGGAAAAGATTGCCGTTAATTCTATGAACGTGACCGCCTTTCCATATTGTTTCGTGGCATTTGTTAATTTTTTCAAAGTTTTCGTGTGTGCCGTCAACAAAACAAACGGTGAATTTGCGACTTCCAAGATAATCAATTACGCTTTTTTCAAGTTTACCACCGTTCCAAAGGTAGCCGAAATCACCGCAAATTATCAAAATATCGTCTTTTTTGAGCTTTCGCCATTGAGAATCATAAAGACGCGATTCATCACCGTGCATATCACCAGTAACGTATATCAATTTCGGCACCTCCTTTTATTTTGAAAAAAGTTAAAAATACACTTTAAATTTGTTTTTAAAGATGATATAATTATTATAATTGAAACGGACTGAATTTACAATAGAATTTTTTCTAATTTAGGGAGATATAAATGAAACGAAAAATTATTTGTGTGTTGTTTTCAATATTGTTGGTGGTTTCGGTTGCGGTTGTGCCTGCCGCCGCTTATGTTCCAACCGATTTTGAGGTTGAAGCTGAGGGTGTGCTTTTGGCAAACCCTGATACTGATGATATTATTTATTCTAAAAATGCCGATAAAAAGCTTTATCCTGCATCGCTCACAAAACTCATGACAGCTTTGTTGCTTTATGAAAACACCAAAGACTTGGATTCTGAAATTTTAACCGTTTCTCCAAACGCTTTAAAACTTTTGCAGGGTACCGATTCTTCAATAGGTGGTCTTAAAGAAGGCGAGCAGGTGACAGCAAGACAGATGCTTTACGTTTTGCTTTTGTCCTCGGCCAACGACGGAAGCAACGTTATTGCTGAGCACGTTGGTGGCAGTATTGAAGGCTTTGTTGCAATGATGAACAGCAGAGCGGCCGAACTTGGAATGACATCAACTCATTATGTCAACGCTCACGGCCTGCACGACCCCGAGCATTATACAACTCCAAACGATATGTATAAGCTTACAAAGAAGTTTTTGGAAATTCCTGTCTTAAAGGAAGTGGCATATTCGGCTAAATATGAAATGGCTGCAACCAATAAAAGCGGAAAAAGGACTTATACAACAACTAACTTTTTGATGCTCAACAACGGTCAGAAGTGTACCGCAGAAAAATATAAAAACGAGCCTTATTACTATAAATATGCAAGCGGCATTAAGACAGGTTATACCGATCCTGCCGGTCGTTGCCTTATTTCAACCGCCACTAAAAACGGTGTTACTTATCTTTGCATTTTGATGAAAAGCCCCGTTTATGAGAGTGCAAATTCAAACAAAAAGATTCGTGTCGAGTTTGGTGACACAAAGGCTCTTTATGAATGGGCATTTAACGAGTTTGAATATAAAACAGTACTTCAAAGCGGTGAGATAATAGGTGAAGCACCGGTTGAGCTTGCCTGGGATATCGACTATGTTTCGGTTGTTCCTAAAAATAGCCTTTCTGCAATCGTTCCAAAGGTTGCCGATTCCTCAACTGTAACCAAAACAGTTAGATGGAATAAAGAGTCTTATGAGGCGCCTATTAAAAAAGGTGATGTTTTGGGTGAATGCGATATTATATATGCGGGCGAAGTGCTTGGAACGGTCGAACTGGTTGCCAGTCAAGATGTTGAGCGAAGCAATATGATGTATATAATGCGTGGCACGGAAAACTTTTTCAATTCAATGGTTAGTTCACCCGTTTTCCTTATAATTATCTGTCTTATTGTGGCAGGTATACTTATTTTTATTATTACTTGTATTGTTCTTAATTCTCCGAGAAAAAGAAAGAGAAGATATTGATTTAAATAGTTTGAAGATTATAAGTTCACTTTAAATCGTAAATGATTAACATAAAAAAGCACCTACAGTGACAACTGTGGGTGCTTTTTTGTTATTGTAATTACAAAAGTTCAAATTCATTTTTGCGGCTTTTCAAAACACCTTCGTTTCGAAGCTTGCTTATCTCGGCTGCCATACCGCTTCGGTCAACCTCTAAATAATCGGCTAACTCTTGACGATCAAAAGGAATTGTAAACTTGCGTGCATTGTTCTTTTTGGCTTGATAGTTTAAATATGCCAAAAGTTTTTCTCTTGTTGTGCGCTTTGAGGTTATTTCAATGCGTTGATGGAAGGCGATATTTTTCTCGGCAAGGTCTTTCATCAAATTGAATATGAGTTGTCCGTGAAAACCGCAATTATTGGAACAGGTGTGCAGAATATGACTGCATTCAATAAGCATAATATAGCTTGGTTCGTTTGCTATTATTGAAACGGGCAAGGATTTTGTTTCGGCACAGGCAAAGGCCTCTGAAAAAATCTCGGAAGGGGAAACGGCACTCAAAATACTGCGAAACCCGTAATAATCGGTTTGTGTTACTTGAACCGAACCGCTAAGTACTATACCGATATGCTTTGCTGGCTTGCCTTCGGCAAAAACGGTATATTTTTTGTCAAAAAACTCAACCTTGGCGCCAAGGCAGGTCAACATTGTGAACAGGTTGTCATCGTCTATTCCGAAAAAAATTAGGCACTTTTTTAAAATTTCCAAATATTTTTTCAAAAATATTCTCCTTTTGTTGAAAATTCAACATATTTTCTAAAAACATTGTACTATAATGAACTCAAGAAAGCAAGGGGGAATTAAAAATGATTAGAAAAATCATTAAGATCGATCAAGCAAAATGTAACGGTTGCGGTGCTTGTGCCAAGGCTTGTCATGAAGGCGCTATCGAAATGATAGACGGAAAAGCAAAGCTCACCCGTGAAGATTACTGCGACGGTTTGGGAGATTGCCTTCCTGCTTGTCCCACAAATGCAATTTCTTTTGAGCAACGCGAAGCACCTGAGTACAACGAAGCGGCGGTTTTAAAGGCTAAGCTTAAAGGTTGTCCCGGAAGTTTTGCAAGATCACTCAAAAGTACTGCTTCACCAAGTTTAAGGCCCACGGCGGTGGCAAGCAATTTGATGCAGTGGCCTTGTCAAATTAAATTGGTCCCCATGAATGCACCGTATTTTGATGAAGCCAACCTGCTTATAGCCGCAGACTGCACAGCTTTTGCTTATGGTAATTTTCACGAGGAATTTATGAAAAATCACATAACGCTTATCGGTTGTCCAAAGCTTGATGATTGTGATTATTCAGAAAAATTAACAGATATTTTATTTAATAATAACATTAAAAGTGTTAAAATAGTGCGTATGGAGGTGCCTTGCTGCGGCGGAATTGAAAACGCTGTTAAAAAAGCGCTTTTACATAGCGGAAAGCTGATCCCCTGGCAGGTAATAACCATCACTACCGACGGAAAAATCATTGAATAAATTATAAAAAGGAGATAATAATATGTTAAACGCAAAGGTACATGAATTACTCAATCAGCAGATAAATAAAGAACTTTACTCGGCTTATCTTTACCTTGATTTTTCAAACTATTTCAAGGCAAAGGGACTTGACGGATTTGCCAACTGGTATATGATTCAAGCACAAGAAGAACGCGACCATGCAATGCTTTTCTATACCTATCTTCAAAACGAAAATATGCCCGTAACCTTGGATGCAATAGCTAAACCCGATAAGGTTTTGACCGATAATATGTCGGTTCTTAAAGCCGGGCTTGAACACGAGGAATATGTGACAAGTCTTATAAACGATATCTACGGTGCGGCTTATGACGTCAGAGATTTTCGTACCATGCAGTTTCTCGATTGGTTTGTCAAGGAACAGGGTGAGGAAGAAACCAACGCTAATGACCTTATTTCTAAGATGGAACTTTTCGGTTCAGACCCCAAGAGCCTTTATATGCTCAATCAAGAACTTGCAGCCCGAGTTTATTCAGCACCCTCGTTGGTGTTATAAAATAAAATTAAACAGTATTTTAAGGAGAAATGAATTATGAAAAAGTATGTATGTGACGCTTGTGGATGGGAATATGACGAGGCAAAAGGTTTCCCCGAAGGCGGAGTAGCACCCGGAACCAAGTTTGAGGATCTTCCTGATGATTTTGAATGCCCACTTTGCGGAGTAGGTAAGGATATGTTCAGCGAAGCTGAATAATTTATAACAAACGATATTGAAGCACTGTGTGAAAACATACAGTGCTTTTTTATTTGTGAATTTTATTTAATGTTAGTATTTTTAAGGAGATTAAAAATTGTTTTTGATTGTATTTTGTTCGTTAATAAGTCGTATTTTATAATAAGTAAATTAGAAGAAAAAAATATTTGCCCTAAAAGAATTTTTTGGTTGACAAATGGGGATTTTGTGTTATAATGATTAGGCGTTAAGCAAGATGTGGGCCTTTAGCTCAGTTGGTTAGAGCAACCGGCTCATAACCGGTAGGTCCCGGGTTCGAGCCCCCGAAGGCCCACCACATCTCAAAATACGGGTCAAACCCGTTTTCACATAACGGAGGTTAAACCTCCCAATATAGATAGGGGTATGGTGTCAATGGTAGCACACCGGTCTCCAAAACCGTCTGTGAGGGTTCGAATCCTTCTACCCCTGCCAAAAAGAAACACCACCCAAACGGGTGGTGTTTCTTTTTGGCTAAGGTTTGGGATTTGAACATTTTGCGGAGCAAAATCGTTCGTCGAAGCAGCCGCGAGTGTCGAGCTCGCGGACTGTGAAGTCTCGAGCAGCGAAGTTTTTTCGCAACCGCACGAAGCGGTCGAAAAAACAAGAGACGCAGAGTATACCGTTTCCCTTAATTCTACCACCGTTAATGAATTCTCTCGCCATGCGCTCTCCCCTTTAGGCAAGGGACGCCATAACATGCGATAGCTCAAGAAATGAACAATTAGAAGTTTTTGTTTATTTCACAGACAGATTATAATAATCTTGTTATGATATGAATTACACATATTGACAAAGCTTCAAATTTAGTATATACTTATACTATAAAATACTTATCAACAGGAGGCGGTTAAATGATTGAAATAAAAACATTAATTACCGAGGATATTTTATATAGCAATACTTGGACATTTGATAAAACGTGGTATAATTTATACATAACTAAGGATAAACTTTATATTTCCGAACTCGAT
>JAZNEE010000076.1:0-9842 GCA_045588405.1 Acutalibacteraceae bacterium | reverse complement strand
GTCATAGACCAAGCCTTCCGCAACGCACCATTCACCGAGAATATAGCGGGTGTAGAAAACCCCCGTGTACATTGACTTGTATCGGTCAATAATCCGCTGTGACAAAGATGGGTTATCCTCCAGTAGGAAGTGCAAGCGGATTGCATTGTGCTTTTTCGGCTGGCATACCCACTCTTTGTAAAACCAATGCTGTGGCGATGCAGGGTTGCAGTTAAACCAAAGTTTTGACCCATCAACAGAACAACGGGCGCAAGCCTGCTCCACGAAAGAACGGGGTTGCAAGGCTACCTCATCCAGTAGGACACCTGCAAGGGTTCGACCCTGTATCAAACTGAATGAACTTTCATCCTTGCCGCCGAACACTTCAAAGATGTTTTCGCGTTGTCCGTCCGATACCACAAGTATTTTATCCGTCCGCTTCCATTGTATGCGGTACTTATCCTTTGCATAGGTCAATCCGATGTATGGCATTATGAGGTTCTTCACGGTGCTGTCAACGGTCTTTCCGCAAATGCCAAACCGCTGATTGTTATATCGGCGCATAGCATCATCAACAAATGACAGCATCATAAAGACGGTTTTACCGCTACGGATTGCACCGTCACAGATGAGCGCATCATAGCTGGTAAACGGAAAAGCCATAATCTGCTTTTGCTTTCG
Organism: Acutalibacteraceae bacterium; assembly: GCA_045588405.1. GTDB lineage: Bacteria > Bacillota > Clostridia > Oscillospirales > Acutalibacteraceae > UMGS172. The sequence goes on along the minus strand of JAZNEE010000076.1, from coordinate 9,182 downwards.
GCTAATCGGCATAGGCTTCCTCAATTCTCTTTTTGGCTATGTTGAAATAACCCTCGTCAAGTTCAATGCCGATAAAGTTGCGGTTAGTGTTCACGCAAGCCACTCCCGTGCTACCGCTGCCCATTGTAAAATCAAGCACAGTATTTCCTTCGTTGGAATATGTCTGTATCAAATCCTCCAAAAGTGCAACGGGTTTCTGCGTTGGATGATAGCCGTTTCCATCTTTCTTGTATTCAAGCACATTTGATTTTGACTTGCCACCTTGCCAAAGATTGAAAACAGGTTTTGTTTTCTCTCTGTGTTCATCGTATATTTTTTTGATGTAGTCATAAGGCGGTAAATTATCATAAATGTTTTTCAAAATTTCATAATGCGTTTCATTTATGTTTTCTATTTGTGCATAGTTCCAATCCAATTTGTGTTTAGCTATCATCTTTGCACTTGGTACATTTTTCGCAACCCCAAATTGCAAAAACAAACTATAAACTTTTTCATCAAACCAAAATATATTTTTTTGCTCTTGTATTTGTTGTAGCAACTCCCTCGCTTTGTGATTATTGCAACAATCAAATTTGTTTGAAAATACGGATATTTCTTCGTAAAAATTAACGGGGGCGTTTTTAGACATCAAACAATTGCCACTTGAATTTTTTACCCATATCAATTTATACAAAAACTCAAAATATTTTGTTTTGCTTTTTATCAACTCGCTTGTATAAGGTTCTTGCGAAAATAAAATAGCCTTCCCGTTCTGCCTTAAAACCCTTGATATTTCCGCAAACATTGTCTGCGTATCAAGAATAGTGTCCCAATCGTGTTTATCATCAATACCTTTCATCGTCCCATACGGAGGGTCAGTCAGCACCAAATCCACCGAGCCATCGGGAATGTTCTTCATCAATTCAAGGCAATCGCCTTGCCATAATTCAATCGGTTTCATTCTGCATCCTCTCCGCTTCTTCCCTCAATGCCTTGGAAAGTGCATCCTCTGCCTTTTCCTCGTCATAGCGACCAGTAACAACCCGTCCGCTGTCGCTCCATCCGCACCAGTTTTTCAAGCCGAAAATGGACATTGTGGGGTTGTACTTGCCCATCATACCGCCCTGCATAATAACATCGCTTTGCAGTTGCTCAAATTCCTTTTTTATACTGGGGAAGTATTTATTCAAACTATTATAAATCGTCTTTCTGTCGGTGTCCTCATAGTGCTGTGACAGCCATCTGCAAAAAGCCGATTGTGTGGGCACTGAATTAAACTCATTCTGTACGATTTCATTGCAGAAGTCAGACCAAAGGGCAATCATTTGTTCCGCACTCTCAAACCGCTTTGGCTGTCCTCGTTTTGCCATCCGGCCTCACCTCGTTCTCACATAAATCAAAACCATTCTTAATTTTCGCAACACGGGTTTCCCAACTTATTCGACCAAAGCTCAAGCCCGCACCAGCGTTTTTCCCATTCTCTTATTTCCTTTTGCCGTTCTTCTTCCGATATTTCCATAATCATATTTTCTCGGAATTTATCTCCAAAAAATTCTTGTATTGCTTTCCTTTGTCTTTCCTTCAATTCGTCCGATTCTTTTACATAACATTTCAAATCATACGGCATGAGGAAAACCACATTTCCTTTTTCAAAATCCTCTATGAAAATATAATTTTTGCTATACAGCCTGTTCATAAATGCGGTATATCCGACCATATATCCACCAATACCACCCATAATAGACAATTCAGAAATCATGCCGCACATTTTGTTTCTTTTGTCGTAAATAAGAGTATGTATTAAACCTAAATACTTATCATCTATTTCCATTTCCGTGCCTCCAAACAGAAAAATAGTGCATACAGTTTTGGCTGGGGCGGCAGGACTCGAACCTACGCATCGATGGGTCAAAACCATCTGTCTTTCCGCTTGACTACGCCCCATTATGCCATTATTTTATCATTTTTCTTTAATTTTGTCAAGGTTTGCAAATTCGGCGAAATAAGGAAGCTTTTTCAGCTCTTCGCAGAAAGAACGCCACTCATCAAGTTTGTGTTTTTTTCTTGCGTTATACATGTTTAAAGCGTTTTCATAAGTAAACGTAACGGTGGATTTTTGGTTGTAGCTTTGAGGCAACAGCTCAATAATTTGATACCAATAGTCTTTACTTTGAGTTGCAAGAAAAAGCGTTCTGCATCTGTTTAACGTTTTTATTGTTTCGTTTAGGCTGTCTTTTGTTTCTCCCCAAAGATTTTCGTGTGAAAAATCGTCAATCGTAAATTCTTTTTTGTGGATTGTGTGCATTGTAGAACAGCTGTTTCGGCAAGTGCCGACCTTGTACGTGTCCGCTTCAGCCCACCAATATCTAGGAGCCGTAACATCAACCGAAACAAAAATCTGTCTCATAAATTTTCTGTGATCTGAACCAGCCTTTACAAGAGACCGTGCGAGCGTCATATCTGCTTCTCCGATAACATAATCAGCCCCACGGGAAGACATCCCCTCTTCTGCTTTAAAACTATCAGACTTTTCCCAGCTGTTCATCGGGTTTCTCATTCCTCTCAAAGCCCCTTCAAGGTTGAAAACCTTTAAATGTTCAAGTTTTATCATTTTTTTCGTCCTCCTCGAAAGAAACGCCCCATAGCCCACAATGGCACATTCCTGATTCTTTCCTTTTTATCTGTTCTCGAAATTCCTTGCACATACATTTATAGTCGTTTGCGGTTGGGTCGTCCTTTACTGCCACTTTTAGAACGCAGGGGCAAAAGCCCTCGTTTTTCTCCAAGGCGGCTTGAAGTCTCTTCGTTTCCTTCTCGTCGGCGTTTAAAAATAATCTCATTTTTGTTTTCTCCTTTTGTCGTTTTGTAACTGAAAGTGTGTCTGTAACCGATTTTTCTATATATATTATAACCACTCTCCCCTCCCCTCCCCCTCTCGCTTTACTTTATATAAATATAGTTACATAGTTACATAGTTACATAGTATATATTATATATATAAAAAGCCCATAGTGGCAAGGGTTTGCTGATTTTTTGGTTTTGTAACTGACTTTGTATTCTTCTGTAACTAACTCCGATTTTTGAGAAATTTTTCTTTCTATTCGTGAAAATCAAAGATAATTTTATCACCAATCGAGAGTTGTTCAGCTTCTTGTTTGGTTAAAGATTTGACCCAACAGCGTTGCACTCCGTAACTAACTGTCCGTTTTGACTTGTTTAACTTCGTCCAGCCTTCCATGTTTTGCATGATAAGAGCGATTTCGTTACTGTCTTTTTTTGTCGGCTTCGAGTATGCCCCCATATCAAGAGCCTTTTCCCAAAGTTCAAGGATGCAGACTTCGGTTTTGTCTTCAAGATAGCCCTCAATAAGCCCTTCTCGGTAGTCTTCTTCGACTGCTTTCTTTTGCTCCCCTCTCACTGTCAAAACAAGAGAACGGTCAACAAATGGCGGAATGCGGTCGGAAAAATACCTCTCTCGCGCTTCTGCCCAACACAACCGAATGTCTTCTTTTATTTCCGCTTCGTGCTCAAAAATGTCATAGCCTGTTTGGTTTACCTTGACGGGGTAAAATCTTCGGTTGCCTGTTTTGTCTGTCAAAAATTGTTCTTTGTTGGTCGTACCGATAAAAATACACTGTCGAGGGTGGTCGGTTACTCTCTTGTCAAACGGCATACGGTATCGATCATTTAAACGGGTCAAAAACGCCTTGACGGCTTCCTGCTCCTTTGTCTTGGTTAAGGCAAGAAGCTCGCCTACTTCGCAAATCCACGCCCCTTCAAGCCCCTCTATGCCCTTTTGTCCGTCAAACTCGTTAATTTCCGTAAAATAAGCATCGTCAAGAGCTAACCAACGGACAAAAGTTGACTTGCCCTCGCCCTGATTTGTTCCAATCAGTACGGGCATGTCGTCAAACTTGCATCCGGGGTTGTAAAGCCGATGAATGCCGCCCGCAAAAATAAGCCTGCTGACCTCTCGTGTATAGGGAGTATTTTCACATTTCGTCCACTTTGCCAAAAAACCTTCAATGCGGTTTACTCCGTCCCATTCAAAAGTGTCAACTAAGTCTCGAATGGGGTGATATTTGTTTTTTGCAAAAATTATACGGAGAGCATCGTCACACTTCTGAACGGAATGAAATCCGTATTTTTTTTCAATGTAGTGCCTTGCTTCTGCGTCATCGCTGTCAAGCCACCGTTCTGTTTTTCCTGCCACTTCTTTTTCAGGAGCATACGTTAAAAGATTAAATTTAAGCCCTGCAAAGTGTTTGTCTTGTTCAAAAACCTTTAAAAAGTTGTCAATGCTTGCGACGGGTCTTCCGTTTGCATCAAAATCAAGGTCGACAAAAGACCTTTGTTTTGCGTTTGCTCTTTTGTACTCCCTCGCAAGGTCTTCGTTTGCGGAGTTGTAAGCCTTTAAAACCTTTTTAAATTGCTGTTGCATTCCGAGTTCTTTCGCTCGGAGTTCTGCAAGGGCTTCAACTCTCAACCGCTCCTCTTCTTCTTCAATTTCAATAATCGAATACAAAAACTCTCTTTCAAACAATTCTGCAGGGAGCATCGTTGTAATTGTTTGTTCATCGATGTTCATGTAAATATATCCTCGTTTCTGCCTCTTCAAGCTCAAACGCCGCTCTTGATATGTTTTTTATAGCCTCAACAAAAGCATCGTCAAACCTCTCGCCCTCGTTTTTGGGGCGAAAGTCTCTTGTCGCTTCGTCAAACTTTTTCCACTCTTCAAAAGCTCGGTCTGCTTCTTGAAACAAAAGCTCTTTTTCTTTTCTTCCCTCTTCCGCTTTTTTCTCCGCTTCTTTTGCCTGCTGTTCAAAGTATCGAGCCTTCCGCAAAGTTGTTTTTTCTCCGATCGGAAGTCCGAGGTTAAAATCTCGGTTTATAATCTCCAAAGCTTCAGCAAAAGAAACCTTGTAATACTTTTCTACAAAAGAAACCACGTCGCCTGATTCACCGCAAACAAAGCACTTGAAACGTCCGTCTTTAAAGCTAAAGTTTGCGTCTTTTCCACGATGCAGCGGGCAGGGTATACGATTACCCCTTTTCGGTTCAAGCCCGTATTTTCGCAAAATATCAAGCATGTCGAGGCGGTTTTTTATTTCTTGTATTAAATATCTTTTGTCCATAATTTACCTATAAAAAAATCCTACGTTTTGGCGTTTGCGGGACGCCTCCACGTAAGACTTTTGCTGACGATATGTAGTTTGCCAAGGAGAGCCGGCACCCGCATACCGTCAGCCCTTGATAATATTATAACATAAAACGACCTGAATGTCAATCGGTTTTTTGATTTGTAAAACTTTGTTAATTGTTTTTTGCGGCTCTTTCGATCAGTCGTTTTACCCGGTCTTCTTCGCCCGTTTCGCAACGCTCGATGTATGCCGCCTGGCGGTCAATAAAACTTTTTTGGTTTTTGTAAATATGAATTATTTGCTTTTTTAACTCCTCAAAACAGCCCGTGTCAATGTAAGGGCAAGCAGGACATTTTTCGGGATCAAGTTTAAAGTCGCAGTTTTTAAATGCTGTTATTATTTCTTCGTATTTCATCTTTTTCCTCCAAGGTTTCATCTCCCCATTTATTTGGTCGAAAACAAGGACATTTTTTTGCCGTCCACGGAAAAACAGTTTTTCCCGTCGCCTTACACTTTTCAAAAAGCTCAAAAGGCGGTATTTGGTTATAACAATATTCACACTTAGGGTGCTTTTGACGATATTCAAAAACAGTCATTTGTCTTTCTCCATTTCTTTTACAAGGTTGTCGATTTCTTGACTACACCTTTCAACAATATAACTTTCGGTTGGCGTTGGTGCAGTCACATTTTTACAAATCCTTTTAATTGATAAATCCGCAAACTCTTTGATTGCTTCGGCTTTGATTGCAAAATAGTTTGTTTTTAACGCATCGTATGCGGCATCCCTAAACGGCTTTAGCCTCTCAATCTCTGCCTTTTGGCGGTTGATAAGGTCGAGGGCAAGCCTTGTTGATTTTTCGCAGTCATTATAATAATGACATTCTTCGCACTCTTTTAACGCCTTTATAATTTTATTGTCAGTCATAATCATTCTCCTCCGCAGGCTGTTTGAGCCATTCAATGTGTCGCTCGTAGCAAATTTCTCTGCCGATTTCCGTGACCCATCCACCATTATTTGAGAAATCTGTGAGCATATTCGCCAGTTCCTCATCATTCATAGCTCGTATGCGGTCTGCGTTGGAAGACACTTTCGGCTTCCAGTTGCTTAGCCACAGCTTGCCATCCTTATTAACATACTTGCATTCGATACAGTTGTCTGTAATTGCAGTTACACCATCACGCCATTTGCCGTTTCCACAGTTGGCACATTTTTGTTCCATAATCATTCTCCTTTCGGTGGTTGGGGAAGTGACATCCAATGGGTTACAACGTTTCTACCATGAATGTCTTTCCCATAACAAGTCCATCCTTCGTACCACTCATCGTCATCTTCGCCGTAAAAACCAAAGTATGTGTCCGTTATAATTGTTTCTGCCATAGTCGGTCGGTATATAAGAACCATTGTATTGTATGGCGGCATTTGGGTATCAACACTTATCCACTCCCCGACATTTGTGTCGGGAACATCTTTGAATGTTACGCCGTTGGCGATTAATCCGTCAGCGATAATCTCTGCCCAATTCCTTGCACAGCCACCAACGCTGTTTTGAATAATCTCCACCAACGTTTCCCTAACACTCACCGTTCTCACGCCCCTTTAACGCCCGTTCCGCTTCCTCTTTGGTAAGGAACAGTGCCCTATTAAACTCGGTGAACGGAACACTAATAGAAGACTCAAACACACCGTTTACATGTCTAACAAGATGTAGATTGTTACAGGCTTCATATGCTGAACACCAAAAGCCTGTAACTTTGTATTCATACGGATGTTTTATTCTTTTGTCTGCCATTACTCTGTACACCGTGTCACCAACCTCACAAGGCGGCACAATTACGCCGTGGGTGATAAGGTGGTCGGCAATCTTTTCTTCCAAACCGCCAAGATACTGCACCTCACGAAGTAACTCCATCAACTTTTCCCTAACATCCATTGTTATGACTCCTTTACTTTGCATAGATTTCAAAACTGCTTAATGCTGCACCTGCTGTCATTGTGCTACGGCTGAATAAGCGCAAGTAACCACAAGGCAAGCAATCAACGATCCACCCCTTTGGCTCAATAAAGTGTGGCAACATACCGGGGCGCAAATCGCCATATCCTCCAATTCCATCAAGGTTCAACACATCGGAACAACCAGACAGTTCACAAATCGGCTCGCCCTTTTTATCAACTGCCACAAAGTCCATGCACATCCAACCGCTATCGTGTGCATAGTCCTGCGGAATAATCACCAATGAATGAAACTCTCCAACATCTCTTTGAAAACCACCTCTTTCAGGTACATTTTCAAAATCTTCCTTTTTCATTTCAAAAACATTCATTCTTCCTTTGTCTCCATTTCATTTTAAAAACAATTTATATTTTCTTTGTGTTCAAAATTTCTCTTGACTTTGTTTCAATCAACATTCTAACAACCGAAGACGGTGTTAAGTTGTAGTTTTGTGCAAGTTTTTCAAGTTTGTTTCTTGTTTCTTTGTCCATTCGGATATTAAATGTTTCTGTTTTTGTTTCTGTTTTCATTTTTATCTCCTATATGTTTTATCTGTGGGCGGTTGTTAGCCGCCCTTAATCGTTCCTATGAACTATATTGTTCGTCTACATAGCACCAACTTTGTGGCGGCGTGTTAATCTCTTCGAAAACAATTTCTTTTTTAGGATAATGCACAATTCCTTCTATGTTCCATTCGGTAGTATATCCATTTTTTGTTTTTTTACGATAAAATTCGTTAATTTCTTTGGGTCTGCCATAAATAACCAATTCGGATATGTTCCAACCATAAAGTTGTTTCCCACCTGCGTATTGTAACAAAACTTCTCTTTTTATTCGCCCTCTTTGTTCGGCTATATCAGCATTTGCCATTTCACAATTATTAATGATAGCATTGCAAACAAACTCGCCAATCACTTTCCCTTTTCCTAAAAGTAATTTATTTGCCATATCGGAAAGACCGATTTTTCTCAAAATATTAAACATCCATTTGCTTTTTGTTTGGTAAATATAACACTTGAACGGCGTTACAATATTCGGCTTTGATTTTCTCACCTCGACCGTCTTTTCACCACTCGCAATCAATTCACACCATTTTGGCTGAATGCTAATCATTACACTTTTCATGCTCTCTCCTCAAGCACATTCTTTATATTTATTTTCTCTATATAACAATTTTGATTAGGTTCGTCCATTAAAGCTGTTAAAAGATTTTCTTTTCTTATAAATATTGTAATAATATTTTCCCCCTGTTCGTTATCTATAATCAAATGAATTTGTCCGTTTCTTTTTTTATCGCAAGAAAACAACTTACATATTGATATTTTTGATTTGATTTTCATTTTCTTTCGGCCTCTCCTTTTTTATATTATCAAAACCAATCCTCTCCAAAAATGCTTATATCTTCACAATATTGATACGCTACGCCAATAATAACACCATCAACAGAAAAGAAAGTTAAATTGCTATTCTTGCCTTGCTTGTGATTTTCTTCGCTAAAAAAATGCTCTGCTTCACAAATCAATCCGCCTATTTCAACTTTTCTTGTGTTTACCAACTTCCAATTGTCAACGCAATCAGTATACATTTCATCATAATTCATTTTAACGCACTCCTTTTATATGGATTTTTTTCGCAACTCAAACACGGCTCAAAGTGCCAGCCTTGCACTTTTCCGCTTTTGCCAAGTTCGCATTTTTTCATACAATAAGAAGTACACTCACCACAAGATACACCGCCTTTTGGTTGATGCAAACATTTTTCTGTGTGTACCTCTTTTCCACAAAGCTTGCAGGTCATATCAAACAACCTGCAATCCGTGTTTTTTCGCCCAATTAATAGCACCCTTTTCGGTTTTCCAGTTGTTCGGTGCGAAATAAAGGACGGTGTTTTCCTCGGCATTTTTCAAACCGAAATACTGGCTTGCAGTTCCCTTGTTAATGCAGTAAGTAGTGACTTTCATATCTCATTGCCTCCTAATCAATATCAGGTGTTTTGTTTTTCTTTGTGTCTATATTATATCACATTGTATATACTTTGTCAATACATTGTCCGAAGATTTTACAATTTGTTT
>JAZNEE010000075.1:0-7210 GCA_045588405.1 Acutalibacteraceae bacterium | reverse complement strand
CTGGTCGCTATAGATTAGAAATAATAAATGTAAATTAAAATAAAAAACTCCCGTTCGTGAGAACGGGAGTTTTGATTTGTTAATCTTAAATTACTTAAGCTCAACTTTTGCGCCGACTTCTTCAAGTTTCTTCTTGATGTCTTCAGCTTCTTCTTTGGATGCAGCTTCTTTAAGGGTCTTAGGAGCGCCGTCAACAACTGCCTTAGCGTCTGCAAGGCCGAGACCGGTGATCTCACGAACAACCTTAATAACCTTAATCTTCTCTGCGCCTGCCTCAGCAAGAACAACGTCGAATTCGGTCTTCTCCTCTGCTGCGGGAGCTGCTGCTACGGGGCCAGCTACTGCTACAGCTGCTGCTGCAGATACGCCGAACTCCTCTTCTACTGCGTGTACGAGCTCAGAAAGCTCAAGAACGGTAAGAGCTTTGATTTCTTCAATCATTGCTGCGATCTTTTCAGATGCCATTTTAATTTCCTCCAATAAAATAATTTTTTGTTTTTAGTTTGTTTTGTTTTTTATGCAGCTAAATTATTCTGCTGCGGGTTCTGCAACTGCTTCGCCATCCTTATCAACAATAGCCTGAATAACACGGGCGAATGCCGAGATAGGAGCGTTGAATGCGTTGCAAACTGTTGCGAGAAGTACATCTCTGCTGGGCAACTTAGCAAGACTATCAATAGTTGCTTTGTCGATCACTTTTCCATCAAGGAAACCGCTTTTAATTTCAAAGCTGTTGATTTTATCAGCATAGTTGCTGAGAATTCTAGCGGCGGCGACATGGTCGTCTGTGCTGGTTGCAAGAGCGGTGGTACCGTTAAGGAACGGGTCGAGCTCTTGGAGATCAGTGCCTTCAACTGCTTTGCGGAGAAGGGTATTCTTAACTACGGTGTAGTTGATACCTGCTTCGCGGAGTTCTTTACGGAGCTTAGTGTCGTCAGCAACCGAGATACCGCTGTAATCAACGAGAACGCCGGCGCAAGCACCTTCAACGTTAGCCTTGATTGCAGCAACCTGCTGCTGCTTAAGTTCTAAAATTGACTGACTGGGCAAAATATTCACCTCCGAAAAATGAAAAGTGCCTGTTCCAAAGACGGACAGGCACGAAAAAGCAAAATTAAAAATACTTTTAAGTGTTTATCCTCGGCAGGCAGACATTCGTCTTTACGCAAAGCACCTACTGTCTTTGGAATTAACATCAGTATATTATCATAACTTTATATATTTGTCAAGCATTATTTTAATTAGTTTCAAATATTTTTATTTTTGGGCTCTAATCACACGCGCTTTGGTGCTTCTTGTCAAAATCAAGAGGGCTATAAGTGTTATTGCCCAGGTTACAGGATAGCAGGTGTAAAGTGTGATTGGGGAATGGAATCGAGCGAAAACCGTGTATATCCAAACCATTCTGAATCCGCATACACCGATAAGAGCTATTATCATCGGTCGGAACGAGTCACCCATACCTCTAAGATAACCTGTTGTGATATCCATAAGCCCCGCTACAAACATCCAAACAAGCATAAACTGCATACGGTTGACACCGGCTGTGATATCCTCGGGGGATGAAGCATAAAGATGCATTATTGGGTTGCTGAGCGCTATAAACATGGCACTAACAGCAATTCCGATAACTGCCACAAGTGTTGCAGAAGCGCGGTAGATTTTGTCAAGTAAATCGTATTTTTTGGCTCCACAGCATTGACCTGTGAAGGTGAGTACCGCTTGATAAAAGCCGTTCATTGTAATATAAACAAAGTTTTCTGCACTTATTGCGTTTCCGTTACCTGCTGTAAAATGCGGATCGTTAAACGAATTTATTGCCGATTGAATAACAACGTTGGAAAGAGAAAAAAGTGATCCTTGAATTCCTGCAGGAAGACCTGTGGCTATAATTTGAGAAGTGTAACGCTTATCGATCCTAAAACCCTTTAAATGCAACTTTATAGGGTCGTTGGTTTTTAGCAATCTGATAACTACCAGAACACAGGTGATAAGACCTGAAGCCGAGGTGGCTATTGCAACACCTGCAACACTAAGATGAAATCCAATAACGGCTATAAGATTGAGAATAACGTTGGCAATTCCTCCGATGGTCAAATAAATCATCGGGCGCTTGGTATCTCCGTAAGCTCTTAAAATTGCACTGCCAAAGTTATAAATCATCGAAAAAGGTGCGCCGATAAAGTATATTCTAAGGTACTTAATGGCATAAGGCATAACTTGCGAATCAGTTTTAATAACGTTAAGCAATGGTTCGGTAAAAGCATAACCACCGACGGCTATAAGCAAACCGGCGATAACCGAAATAAACATTGCGGTCTGCACACCAAATTTCAACTGTTCATCGTCTTTGGCACCGACAAGTCGGGCAATAACAACGTTGACACCGGCTGAAATACCAATAAAAATGCCGACAATAAGGTTGACCATAGAACCGGTTGAACCGATTGCGGCTTGAGCCAACGAACCATTTACCGTATCGAATTTTCCGACAACGATAAGGTCGGCAGCGTTGAAAAGTAACTGCAATATACCCGATAGGATAATGGGAATTGCAAAGGCTATCATATTTTTATAAAGCGAGCCTTCTAATAGATTTTTTCTGTTGTTTAATGCCAATTTATTACACCTTCTCGAAAAACGCGAACCAATAAAAAATAATAACGGACTGTGCCGTACGACACAGTCCGAAAGTGAATTAAATTATGCGCCGTACTTAGAGGCGTTTACCTTAATTCCTGGGCCCATAGTAGTAGCAACTACACAGGACTTGATATACTGACCCTTTGCAGCAGCAGGCTTTGCCTTTGCAACTGCGTTAAGCAAGGCCTCGAAGTTCTCCTGGAGCTTGCCAGCACCGAAGGAAACCTTACCGATGGGGCAGTGGATGATGTTCTGTTTGTCAAGACGATACTCGATCTTACCTGCTTTTGCTTCAGTAACAGCTCTTGCAACATCAGGTGTAACGGTACCAGCCTTGGGGTTAGGCATAAGACCACGGGGGCCAAGAACCTTACCAAGACGACCAACAAGGCCCATCATGTCAGGAGATGCGATAACAACATCGAAATCCATCCAGTTTTCGGTCTGGATTTTATTTACGAGGTCTTCTGCACCAACGAAATCTGCGCCTGCATCTTTAGCAGCCTGAGCCTTGTCTTCTTTACAAATAACAAGGGTGCGAACGGTTTTACCGGTTCCGTTGGGGAGAACTACTGCACCACGAACCTGCTGGTCTGCGTGACGAGAGTCAACACCAAGACGGATATGAGCCTCAACGGTCTCATCGAATTTAGCTGTTTTAGTTTTAATAGTAAGATCCATTGCCTCAGCAATGTCATACTGCTTAGCAGAGTCTACAAGCCCAGCGCTTGCAACATATTTTTTACCATGTTTCATTATAATTTCCTCCCAAATAAGTGGTTAAATCGGATATTTCCTCCCACGAGGGAGCATCAATCTACAACAGTGATGCCCATGCTGCGTGCGGTGCCTGCTACCATAGACATAGCGGCTTCAAGGCTTGCTGCATTAAGGTCGGGCATTTTCTGTTCGGCAATCTTCTGTACCTGCTCCTTGGTGATCTTAGCAACCTTGTTCTTGTTGGGAACACCGGAAGCTTTGTCAATTCCGCAAGCTTTCTTGATAAGAACAGCTGCAGGAGGAGTCTTGGTGATAAAGGTGAAGGAACGGTCTGCGTATACAGTAATAACAACAGGAATGATAAGACCTGCGTCGTTCTTGGTACGCTCGTTGAATTCCTTAGTGAAAGCCATGATGTTTACACCATGCTGACCGAGAGCCGGACCAACAGGGGGTGCCGGAGTTGCTTTGCCGGCGGGAATCTGAAGTTTGATATAGCCAGTAATTTTCTGTGCCATTTTTAGTACCTCCAAAACATTAGTGGTGGCGGCGTTTTATAAAACGCACGACGGAGCGCCTAGATAAATTTGCGTTCCTCCCACGATGTGCCTTGCGACACATGAAGTTTGTTATCTAATCAATCCTCGACCAATTTAATTTGGTTGAGTTCAAGTTCAACAGGTGTTTCTCTGCCGAACATAGAAATTGTAACACGAACGTTATTATTGTTAACGTCGATTTCATCAACAACTGCGGTGAATCCTGTAAGAGGACCATCAACAATGCTGACAGTATCACCAACCGAGTAGGCAAGTTCGACGGTGCGCTTTTCAACGCCGAGTGCTTCAACCTCTTTGTCAGTGAGCGGTACCGGTTTTGAAGCCGGACCTACGAATCCTGTACAACCGCGTGTATTTCTTACGGCGTACCACGAATCGTCGGTAACGATCATTTTGATCATCACATAACCCGGAAACAGTTTTCTCTCAACTTCCTTTTCCTTGCCGTTTGCTCCGATTTCGGTAACAATTTCGGTAGGAATTCGGATATCGTGAATGAGATTCTGCATTCCGCTGTTTTCAACCTTTTTTTCAAGGTCGGTTTTAACCTTGTTTTCATAGCCTGAATATGTGTGTACTACATACCACTTGGCCTCGTCGTATTCTGCCATAGCTTAACCTCCGCAACAGTTTCGGTGAATTTACTACTTATTTAATAAGAAGACCGATAAGACTGCCGAGTCCCCAGTCAACAAGCCATACGAATGCGCCAAAAACAAGGCACATGCCAAGAACTATAAGTGTGTTCTTAACAACAGCTTTGGGGCCAGGCCATACGATTTTTGTAATCTCGCCCTTATAATCGCGAAGGAATTTAACAAATCTCTTCGGAATAGGAAGAAGCTGACCCTTTGATTCCTTAACTGCAATAGCATCTGCAATGAGAAGCTGAGTAGTTGCGGAAACAAATGTTGCGAACAAAGCAATGCTAATGAAAAGCGGCATCTGTCCAACGTAGGCAGAGTATATGGGATCAGGATAACCCTGGGTGTTAACAAACTCGTATGCAGGCGATAAAGCCATAACAAGCATGTAGATAGCAGTGAAGAGCGAGAAGCCCATAGCTGCCCATCTTGAACCCTTAAACTTCCAAGCCAACGAAGAGAACAGAACAGTGATAGCCGTTAAAATAAGGCAGAAAAGAATCTGCACAGATTTCTTGGTTTCGAAATCACCGTACTTAGCACCGAAAGCAAGTTCGGTACCGGTACGTCCTGCTGCTACTCCCGATGACAAAGTGATCTCTGCAAACGGTAAGAAGAAAAGCACCAAAGCGGCCACGCTGAGAACAATGGAAAGTACACGGAAAATGTTGTTAAATATTTTCAAAACTGTACCTCCTTACTTTGTCTCTTTGTGAACGGTGTGCTTTTTGCAGAATCTGCAATACTTGTTCATTTCAAGACGATCGGGATCGTTCTTCTTGTTCTTCATTGTGTTGTAGTTGCGCTGTTTGCATTCAGAACAAGCCAATGTTATTTTTACTCTCATGACGGCACCTCCCGTTTTACGGAAATAAATTTGTTTTTTGCCCTGTGCAAAAAAACTTGAGCCTCCCTCGAATCGATGCGAAAAACAACTGCCGCGGAAAATACTGCATATAGCAAATTTTCCGAAAGCGCATACAAGCAGTAGTGCTTGTCGCTCGAAAAAGGTCCCTAACATTAAAAAAGACCTTCGCAGAGGTACTAGAAGTATAGCACAAACTCTTCAAAAGGTCAAGTATTTTTTGCAATATTTAGAAATGTTTAACATCAAAATCAAAATTGCAATATATGAGCAATAACTGATTTTTAAAATCGTCTTTATTTGTGGTATGTTCCACCTTGGCAAATTTTAAAGGCACGATAGATTTGTTCCAAAAGCATTATTCGTGCAAGCTGGTGTGGGAAGGTCATTTTAGACATCGAAAGTTTAAAGTTTGCTTTTTGTTTAACCTTATCCGCAAGGCCGTAAGACCCACCAATTATAAAGCAAATGGTACTGTCACCCGCAAGAGCAATGTCTTGAAGCTTAGTCGATAGTTCAACACTATCAATCTGTTTGCCTTCAATACACATAGGTATAACGTATGCTCCGTTTGGAATGGTTGAAATAATTTTTGTTGCTTCATTGTTAAGGCAAGCATCAATTTGCGAGGCATTGGGGCTATCGGGCAAACGTTCGGGCTCCAATTCGGTCACCGTCATTTTGCAAAAGGAAGATAATCTCTTCAAATACTCGCTCGATGCATCACGAAGATACTGTTCTTTAAGCTTGCCTATTGCGATGATATTTATTTTAAGCATTTTATCACCTCAGAACAAAACAGCTTTGCCGAGTTTCGGCGGTGCTATATATAATAGGTAGTCATCGTTTTCTATCATGCGCTTATCCATCAACGCGGCAACGGCTGAATTACGGGCAATTTCGGGTCGGTTGTTTTCGCGACTCAAATGTCCTAAAATAATTCTCGTGGTTCCGTTTTCAACCAATTTTGGTAATTCAACGGCACAGGCGTTGTTGGAAAGGTGACCTTTGTCGCTCAAAATTCTGCGTTTCAAATGCTCGGGGTAACTGCCTTTATGTAAAAGGTTTACGTCGTGGTTGGACTCAAAAACGATGGCGGTAGAGCCTTTAAGTGCTTGACGCACCTCTTCAGAAACATATCCCAAATCGGTGCAAACGGCGCATTTTTTGCCGTCGGACAGGGTAACAGTGTAACCACTTGAACCCTTACAATCGTGACTTGTAGCAAAACGGGTCACTTCAAAACCGTCAATAGCCAAATTTCCGTCGAAAGTGTTGAGCAAGCCGTCGTTCAAACACATTTGAAGGGATATTGCTTCGGCCGTTTCCTTTGAAGCAAAAACGGGAATGTTATATTTGTTGGCAAACACGCGAAGTCCGTTTATATGGTCTGTATGCTCGTGGGTAACAAGAATTGCCGAAAGTTTTTTGGGATCAAAGGCTATTTCGGTTAAACCTTCAGTTATGGACTTGGCACTAACACCTGCATCAACAAGTATTCCGCCATTTCCGCAACCTATAAATGTGCAGTTGCCACTGCTTCCACTAGCAATAGTAAAAATTTTGCTCATAAATACCTCGCAATTAAAAGATAAAAAGAACCGTTCTAAACAAGAACGGTTCGGGTTATTTTAAACGGCCGACAGTCTTGCGTCGGGGTCAAAGAAGTTTTTTCGGGTGATATCAGCACCGACGGCAGAGAGTTTTTCAACAATATTATCATATCCGCGGTCAATATACTCGATATTTTCAATCTCGGTTGTACCATTTGCGGCAAG
>JAZNEE010000074.1:0-2145 GCA_045588405.1 Acutalibacteraceae bacterium | reverse complement strand
GTTGACTATAAAGCTTGCTTCCTAAGACCGCTTGGCCTCCGACTTTCCGCCTCTTGCCGTTCCGTCAAGTTTGGTCAACACAATACCGGTAATATCAGCAACCGATTTAAAATCTCTTGCCTGATTTACAGCGTTCTGACCGGTTGTAGCATCAAGCACAAGTAAAGTTTCAACGCTTGCCTCTGGCAATTCGCGTTTTATGATGCGATACATCTTAGCAAGCTCGTTCATAAGATTTGTTTTGTTATGAAGTCTTCCTGCGGTATCGCAGATAATAACGTCGCAGTTTCTCGACTTTGCAGCAGCAATAGTGTCAAACACAACCGACGCGGGATCGGCACCCTCAACGCTTTTAACAATATCAACACCTGCTCTGTCAGCCCATACCTCGAGCTGATCGATAGCGGCGGCACGGAAGGTATCGGCAGCACCCAAAATAACACTCTTACCGCTTTGCTTAATCTGCGATGCAAGCTTACCGATGGTTGTGGTTTTACCAACTCCGTTAACGCCGATCACAAACACGAATGAAGGCTTGGTCGAAAGGTCTAATCCCTTACTGTTTTTAAGCATATCTGCCACCGTTTCGGCAAGCATTGTTTTAATAACTTCGGGGTCTTTAATCTTTTCTTCTTTCACACGTTCTCTTAAAATATCGCATATCTTTGCCGAAGTAACGGTTCCGATATCGCTCATTATAAGAATCTCCTCAAGTTCCTCAAAAAGATCCTCGTCGATTCGTGTAAAAGATGAAAGCACAGAATTAACCGCATTCGAAATCGAGTTGCGTGTTTTTCTAAGGCCTTCGCTTATCTTACTGAAAAATCCCATTATAAATCACCAAAAAAATTATTTGTTTTCGTTAATGTGAAGAGTTTTGATAAGCTCGTCAACATCCAACTGCAAGAGTTTGGTAACACCTTTTTCCTGCATGGTAACACCATAGAGCATATCGGCAGCATCCATAGTACCTCTTCTGTGGGTA
Source organism: Acutalibacteraceae bacterium (assembly GCA_045588405.1). Taxonomy (GTDB): domain Bacteria; phylum Bacillota; class Clostridia; order Oscillospirales; family Acutalibacteraceae; genus UMGS172. Next base: position 1,160 of record JAZNEE010000074.1, on the reverse strand, counting down.
ACGCAGATAAACTGTGTTCCAAACTGCGATTTGGTCATATAGTTGGCAAAACGCTCAACGTTAATATCGTCAAGAGCAGTATCAACCTCATCAAGGAAACAGAAAGGCGGAGCATTTACCATCATTATCGAGAAGTAAATAGAAATAGCGATAAGTGCCTTTTCACCACCCGAAAGACCGTCAAGGCTCGGTACGTTTTTACCGGGGAGTTTTGCAACAATATCAATGCCGCTTTCCAAAATATTATCGGGGTCGGTCATAACAAGTTCGGCATGTCCGCCACCAAACAATTCGGTAAACACCTTGGTAAAGTTTGCACCAATCTTGGCAAAGCCTTCGGTGAACTTTTCCTTCATTTGGGTTGTAAGTCCATCGATAAGCTTGTTAAGTTCGGCTCTTGAATTTTCAAGGTCATCCATTTGAGCCTTCATAAATACGTAACGCTCGTGAACTTCTTTATATTCCTCAATAGCCGAAACGTTTACGTTGCCCAAAGATTTTATCTTGCTCTTGACTTCACCGAGAGAACGTTTAGCTTCAGAAACGTTTTCAACCGGCTTTGCAACCTGTTCTGCCTCGGTTCTGGTAAGCTCATATTCGTCAAACAAGCGTTTAACGATTTCATCATACTCACGAAGCATATTTTCTCTGCGTTCTTCAAGACGAGCAACCTCTCCGCCGAGTTTTTCACGCTCCGAGGTCATATCACGCTCTTTTTGACGAAGCTGCTGAGATTCACGCTCTGAACCGTCACGCTCGGTTATCAATGCTTCAATGCTCTTATTGGCATTTATAACATCCTGACGGCGAGTTTCAATTTGATTATTAAGGCTTGCTATTGCCTGTTCTTCAACTAAGGTTTGAGCCTCGATTTCAGCAATTCTCGTGTTCAAAGAAAGACCTTTATCACCACTTGAAGAAATTGCCTCATTAAGAAGCGATATTGAGCTTTCGGTGGCTTCGATATCCTTTTCGGTTTCCATTATCTTTATGCGAAGCTCGGTAATGCCGTTTGAAAGTTCTTCTCTTCTGTCGGTAACCGAATCACGACCGCCTGAAAGACCGTCGATCTCATTTTGTGCATCGCTCTTTTGCTTTTCAACGCCTGCAATACCGATGCTCGATTCGGCAACGGTTTTCTCAAGTTCCTTGCTTCTTTC
>JAZNEE010000073.1:0-5700 GCA_045588405.1 Acutalibacteraceae bacterium | reverse complement strand
AGTTCGACGGATTCGAAGATTACAGCTTAAAATCCGAGGTTATAGTTTATAAAACCAGAGAAGAGTCTGAAAATGCTGTTAGCGTTGCATACCATGTTGCTTGCAACGGCGTTACCAACAAACTCCACAGTTACACTTACACCTACAACGACAACTACGAAAGAAACGACTATGAGGATATCGATGGTACCGCTTTCTCTGAGGACGGCAAGACTCTCTACTTCCTCATCAAGAACAACCCCGCTAAGACCGAGTCTGATGCAAATCCCATCACCGGCGATCTTAAATCGGTTTCTGTTGGCAAGAAGCTTGGAACTCCCAAAACTATCGACACCAACGTTTATGCTCTTTCTTACTACACCGAATATGCTGATAAGCCTGTTTACACTAAGGAATTAAAGAAAACCGAAGACGGCAAATCGACCTTTGATGTCTATGTAAACAAGAAGGTTATCTGCACCGACGTTATTACCTTCAGCTTCAACCAGAAAGCTAATGGCTTTATCATCACCACCAACGACAAGTGCCTTAAATTCTACAAATCCAAACTTGTTACCATCAGTGATGATTACAACAAAGAAACCTGTTCTTACTCCGTTCTTCCTACCGGTGACATTCTCTTCACCAAGGACGTTAACGCCAAAGGCAAGGGTGACCTCTACCGCTTCACCGGTAAGAAATCTAAGATGATTGATTCCGATGTTACCGGTATTTTGGGCATCAGCTACTTAGAAGATACTTACAAGGATGGAAATCACCTTTATCTCTACTGCCCCGGCACTGAAACAGAATCTGTTGACGAGTATTGATTTTAAAACTCACTTCTACCGCAGCCCGAAAGGGTTGCGGTAGTTTTTTTATTCATAATCACATAATAGTTCTAAATTCTCTAAAAACTTCTTCTGTACACTTGTATTTACTTCTTAAAAGTGGTAAAATAAATTGATAAAATATGCTTTCGGGTTCCATTAGCCTGAAAGTAAAAAAAGGAATGATTGTTTTATGGAAAAACAGAAATTTTACATCACCACGGCCATTGCCTACGCTTCACGCAAACCGCACATCGGCAACTCTTACGACGTTGTTCTTGCCGATATGATTGCCCGTTACAAGAGAAAACGCGGTTTCGACGTGCATTTTCTCACAGGCTCGGACGAACACGGTCAGAAGATTGAAGAAAATGCAAAAGCAATCGGTCTTACCCCAAAACAGCTCGTTGACAACGTTGCAGGTGAGATTAAATCGGTTTGGGATTGCCTTAACGTGACCTATGACCGCTTTATCCGTACCACCGACGCCGACCACGAGGATGCTGTTAAAAAAATATTCAAAAAGCTCTATGAAAAGGGCGACATTTATAAATCAGAGTACGAAGGAAAATACTGTGTTCCTTGTGAATCGTTCTTTACTTCATCTCAGCTAAAAGACGGCAAATGCCCCGACTGTGGCAGAGATTGTATTGACTCTAAGGAAGAAGCTTACTTCTTAAAGCTTTCAAAATACCAAGATCAGCTTGTTGAGTATTATGAAAACACTCCCGATTTCTTTACTCCTTCGTCACGCAAGGCCGAGATGATCAACAACTTCATTAAACCCGGTCTTTCCGACCTTTGTGTATCTCGAACCTCGTTTAAATGGGGTATCCCCGTTGATTTTGACGACAAACACGTTGTTTACGTTTGGCTTGACGCTCTTACAAACTATATCAACGGCATTGGCTATAATCCCGACGGAAGCTCGGACCTTTACAAAAAATATTGGCCGGCTGACCTGCACGTTATCGGCAAAGATATCGTGCGTTTCCATTCGATTTATTGGCCCATTATTCTCATGGCTTTGGGTGAGCCGTTGCCCAAGCGCATTTTGGCACATCCCTGGCTTTTGTCGGGTGACGATAAAATGAGCAAATCAAAAGGCAACGTTATCTATGCCGACGAGATGGTTGCCCGTTTTGGCACCGATGCGGTTAGATACTATCTCCTTTCCGAAATGCCTTTTGCGCAAGACGGCGTTATCACCTATGAAAACTTTATGAATAAATATAACACCGACCTTGCAAACACTTTAGGCAACCTTGTTAACCGCACAGTTGCTATGACCAACAAATATTTTGGCGGAACTGTTTCTAAACCTGCAGCCGACTTTGATGAGTTTGACAAGGACCTTAAAGCTACTGCCGACGAATGCATTAAAAAATACTATGACCTTATGGATGCTTACCGCAACGCCGACGCTTGCGAGGCAGTTATGACCTTGGCAAGGCGCTGCAACAAATATATCGACGAAACAATGCCTTGGGCTTTGGCCAAGGACGAGGCTCAAAAAGCAAGACTTGAGGCCGTGCTTTACAATTTGCTTGAATGCATCCGCATTTTGGCAACCCTTTTGTTCCCCATTTGCCCCGAAAGCTCGGAAAAAATTACTGCTCAAATCAACGAAAACGGCGAAAGTGACGTATTTGGAACAACCGCTTCGTTCACCGTAGGTCAAGGTGAGCCTTTGTTTGCCCGTCTTGACACTGAAAAGGTTTTGGCCGAGCTTGCCGCCGAACAAGAGGCTAAAATGAAGGCCGCCGAAAAGGAAAATGCAAAACGCGAAAACGTTGCTTTCCTTTCAGAAATCACATTTGACGAATTCCAGAAAATCGACCTTCGCGCATGCAAAATCACCGCTTGCGAACCTATAAAGAAGGCTAAAAAACTTTTGAAACTTACACTTGACGACGGAACCGATACCCCAAGAACTGTTGCTTCGGGCATTGCAAAATGGTATACCCCCGACGACCTTGTCGGCAAAACCGTTATCTGCGTTGCCAACCTAAAACCCGCTGTTCTTTGCGGAGTTGAGTCAGCCGGTATGATTCTTGCAGCCGATTGTGGTGAGGACGAGGTTAAGGTTATTTTCCTTGATGGCGTTCCTGCAGGAAGCACCATAAGATAATGGAAAATATCGAGTTTTTGCCAAAAATTTCGACAAAAATCTACGACACCCACGCTCATTTTGACGACGAAGCATTCGATCCTATTCGCGATGAGCTGTTCAAAGAACTTGAAAGTTATGGTGTTGGTTGCATCATAAATAATGCGACCGATCTTGGAGATTCTGCCGAAAAGTGTCTTGATTTGTCGGAAAAATATGATTTTTGCTACACCGCCATTGGCGTTCACCCCGGAACGATTGAGCAAACGGGAGTGAAGCCTCAAAAAGATAAACTTTTAGAGCTTTTAAAGCGAAAAAGTGTTGTTGCGGTCGGTGAAATCGGACTTGACTACCATTGGTCAACCGATTTTAAGGATTTGCAGAAAGAAGCCTTTATTATGCAATGCGAAACGGCTAACGAATTGGGCTTGCCCGTTATAATTCATGACCGCGAAGCTCATGGCGACACCTTCGACATTGTTCGCGCCTTAAAACCAAAAGGCACAATTCATTGTTATTCGGGAAGCGCAGATTTGGCATATAAATACGTGGAAATGGGTATGTATATTGGTGTAGGTGGTGTTGTTACCTTCAACAACGCTCGAAAACTCGTGGAAACGGTCGAAGCAATACCTTTAGACCGCATTTTGCTTGAAACCGATGCGCCGTATCTATCCCCCGTGCCACACAGAGGCAAGCTTTGTCATTCGGGTTACATTTATTTTGTGGCAGAAAAAATTGCCCAAATTAAAAAAACCGATATCAACACAGTTTTGGAGACCACCGCTAATAACGCAAGATTACTTTATGGTGTAAAATAATTTTTCGATTAGCCTGAAATCAAATAATGTGTAGTTGGAGGAAAGATTCTTCAGTCGCTTTGCTCCTTCAGAATGACTAAGGTTTTTAGTTTGTCATTCTGAGCGAAGCGAAGAATCTTATGCTACTACAACATTTAATTTAGATTTATAAATTTTTAAGGAGTTTTTGCTATGATTAAATCAAGTTCATTCGGCAAATTACCCGACGGAAGTGAAGCCCGTCTTTACCACCTTAAAAACGGCAAATTCAGTGCAGATATCACAAATTTTGGTGCCACTTTGGTAAGATTTTGCGGACCCGACCGCGATGGAAAAGAAACCGACGTTTTGTTGGGCTTTGACAGTGTTGAGCCTTATTTGGGTTCAACCGGTTATATGGGCGCCGTAATCGGACGATTTGGCAACCGAATTGAAAATGGCAAATTTATTCTTAACAACAAGGAATATAACCTTGCTGTGAACAAAAGTCCAAATCATATTCACGGTGGTGTGGTCGGTTTTAGCCACAGGCTTTGGACAGCTCGCGATATTGACGATACTACCATCGAGTTTGGTCTTTTAAGCCCCGACGGTGAGGAAGGATATCCCGGTAATTTGGATGTTCAGATTACCTATTCTCTTCAAAAAGACGGCACTCTTTTGCTTGATTACTATGCAATTTCAGATGCCGACACGGTTATAAACCTCACCAACCACGCCTACTTTAATCTTAACGGATCTGATAAAGCAAGCGATATTCTCAGCCATTCCTTACAACTTGATTCATCTGCTTTTTGCGAAACAGACGACAAATGCCTTGCAAACGGCAACATTTTAGCAGTTCGCGGCACTCCGTTTGATTTTAGGAACCCAAGAATTTTATCAACCGCAGTCAATGCCGATTTTGAACCTGTCAAGGTTGCAGGTGGCATTGACCACAACTTTTGTTTGCAAAACGATGGCGAATTTTTGCAGTTTGGTGTTCTTTACAGCGACATCACCGGTATTGAAATGACCTGCTACACCGACCAACCCGGTGTTCAGATTTACAGCGGTAACTTCATAAGACCCTTAACCGGCAAATATGGTGTTACCTATGGCAAAAACGGTGCAATTTGCCTTGAAACCCAAGGCTTCCCCAACTCAACCGAACACAAGCACTTCCCTTCACCCGTTCTTAAAAAGGGAAGAATCTACCGTCGCAAAACTGCTTATAAATTATCGGTAAGATAAAGGTAAAAAACAACCCCACCAGGTGTTTTATTCTGGTGGGGTTTTAAATTTTTCTTTTTTTAAAATACCAACCTGCCAAAACGGGTAAGAAGAACACCACCGCTTGAACCAAAAGACAAATTAGCGTTTTTAAAAACAACGGTTCTATTCTTTTTTTAAAATAAACGCTTGCAATAAGGCCCAACACTCCAAAAATTACCGGTTTAATAATCCAATTTAGATAATCGGTGTCGATTTTTGTTGTGTTTTTAAGATTTTTGTAGCAAAGAAGTGATGTAAAACTGTTGCTTGCTATCATAATTCCAAGATACGCCTTGATTCCAAAGATTGGAACTAAAAAAACAACCGCCAAAAGCCTAAATGCCGAATCGGCAAGATTATAAAAAAACATCTTCACTTGTTGGTCGAGTCCCTTTAAAATTCCCGAAGCAATGCTTTCGAGATACATAAAAGGAACAATGGGCGCCAACACCTTTAACACAAATCCAACGTCTGAATCGTTATAAATAATCTCGCCAATCTCAAATCCAAGATTTAAGAATACAAATGCCGTGAAAATCGAAAGCGTTAGCGTATAACTTAATGATTTTTTGACCGTTTCTTTTATTTTAAATGTGTTATTTCTTGCTTTGGCACATGATATTTCGGGCAAAAGCATTATCGATAACGAACTTAAAAATGATGCCGGAAAAAACAAAATCGGCATTGCCATTCCTTTTACAGCGCCAAAAAGTGAAAGACTTCGGTC
>JAZNEE010000072.1:0-7471 GCA_045588405.1 Acutalibacteraceae bacterium | reverse complement strand
ATTATATACTATTTTTAATAAAAATACAAGACCTGAAAGCCAAATTGTTTATTTTTTAACAGTTTTTCGACAAAATAGTCACTAACTTTATTGCACACGCCAAATTATTTGTAATTATTGACTTTTATACACAACAATTATATAATAAATTTAGCAAATAAAGTTGAAAAAAGGAGATTATTACCATGGAGCAACTTAAAAAAATCAAATGGGACATTATAGGTACGTCGGTGATTTTGACCGCCCTTGGAATTATTCTTATTATTTTTCCTGCGGCAGTAAATGAAATGATAGTTTACGTACTTGCAGCAGGTATGTTTTTGATGTCAGGTATCAGCTTCTACAATTTCTTCAACAAAAAGACCGAGGTTGATTTCTACCGTAACGACCTGGTTGTTGCCGTAGCTTCGCTTGTGATTGCAATTGTTATTCTCACTAAAAAACAAGAATTGATTTCCTTAGTGCCGATAGTGTTCGGTATTTTAATAATCATAAGTGGTGTTAAAAAACTTCAGAACGCTCTTGATATTATCCGTCTTAAAATGGGCGGTTGGATACCCATCATGGTGCTTGCAGGTATCAACGTTATTTTTGGCATAATAATGATTTGCAATGCTTCTAAAGCCGCAACCGTTATTACAATACTTATCGGTGTCGGCCTTGCTTTTAGCGGGTTGTCGGATATTTTTGCCACCCTTTGGGTATCAGGCAGAGCCAAGAAAATTTTAAAGAGAATAACAGCAAGTTCACTCGATGAGTCTGACGACAAGGATAATGACGAAGAATAAACCAAAACAAAAAAGAAGGTTGGCAACCCAACCTGCTTTTTTTTATAATATTTTTTCTATTTTTTCTGTGTGCTTTAATCCGGCAAAAACTCGGTCATCGAAAAATTCAATTCCTTTATTTTCAAGCACAGACTTTGCCGCAATGCTTACTATCGGCAAAAGCTTTGAGGACGAGAAAACGTATGCGTTCCAGGAACGCCCTGAAAATTCTCCTGCCCAATCATTAAGGTCTGCAACCTCTTTAAGTTCAACAAATCCACCATCGTGGGTGGCAACAAAAACATCGGTATAGTTTTTAGCGGTAATCGGCTTTGGAACCGAATAGAAAATATCAAAAAGGTCAATCAGCTTTTTATCTAAGCCTTTTTGTTCGCAAATTTGTACCGCTTCTTTGTGAACACTTTTACGGAAGCCACCACCCATTATTGCCTTTTGCAATGCAAGATATGCCTCGTTTAACGTAAAGTCGGTTTTACCGTCTATGCTTTTGATATTGGCAAGATTTATAACCAACGCTTTTTTGGGCAAGTCGCGACTTTTGATCTGTTTCACAACGTCGGCAATGGTTTTTGCCGAATCAAGATGAATGGGCTTTTTGGCTATGGGAACTGCAAAATCATGGTCGCCGCTTTCATCATAAATTTTAAAAATATCTTCATCGGTGTAGTAAAGAAAATCGCAAGGATGCATAAGTTTGCCCGCGGCTCTCAGTCCGTTTACAACGTCATAAACAAGAGCATCGGCTGCCAATACCTTTTGATGTTGATAAATATATCTCGTGAGCATCTGTTTGCCGAAAATCATTTCCTCAACGGTTGAAACACCCGATATCGAAACGGTTAAATGGCGTCCTAAAACACCGTCGTCTTCCAAACGATCAACAAATTTTATTTTGTAAAGGAAACGGTCGATATGGTAGGTGAGGGACAGACCCGTGATATAACTGTCACGTCTTAAATAGTCGAGCGAATCGGCATCAAACTGGCCGTTTATCATTTCGGTGAGATAATATTTTTTAACGTTTTCTCCGTCAACACAGAAGGTTGTATCTATAGGTGCGCCAACTATCATTCGGCCTAAATTGTCGAAGAAATCATCATTAACTGCTTCAGGGTAGGAGACACACCGCAAAAAGAAGTTTTTAAATGCGGGTGTGTTGATTATAACGTAACCCAAAACCTCGTGTGGCTGTGCAGAACCGAAAATTTTAAAAGCGTTTTTAAGTGATTTAAACTCATCGGTGTTGCCGTACATACGCTCGGAAAGATGAGAAAAGAAGCAATGACCGACGTCGTGCAAAAGCGCTGCAAGTCGGAGCATATTTATATCGCTTATCGAAACGGCGGTTTTAGAGCTTTGCGAGGAATCGTTCACGCTTTCGGCCATTCTTGTTACAAGGGCTACAACACCCAAGGTGTGTTCAAATCGGGAATGATGTGCCGAAGGGTAGGTGTAAACGGCAAGGCCCAACTGATTGACGTTGCGAAGCCTTTGCAAAAGAGGTGAATCCATTATCTGTAATTCCCAAGGATAAAACTTCACGGTACCCCAAACAGGGTCGTGTATAACCTTTATCTCGCGGTAGTTTGCCGGCATATAGCCATTTAGCATTCGAGTAGTAAATTCGTTGGCTTTTTTGCTAAAATCACTATATAACGCAAATTCTTTTGAAGCTTCATCGCAAGTGTAAGGACTTGTGAGCATAATTAACCTCCCGTTTTTGAATTTTTAATGGTGGTAATACGAGTTTTGCAAGAAAAATTAAGCTTTAGACAGATACAACAGTTTGTTATTTGTTGATATTTGCCTTGAATTCATAAATTGAGCCGTTTTGTATGGTGGGTGATTTTTGGTTTCCCAAACCAATATAAAACGAATCGCCCGATTTATCAAAACTCATAGCAGTTGTGCTGTGGTAAAAATATAAAACCTCATTAAATTTCTTTTTTTTCGAAAATTCCCAAACAGTGTTTTTATACATCATATCCGGACTTGTGGGTGTTTCGAGTTTTTCAGAAGTCAAAATATACATTTTATTTTCTTTGATAAGTATGTCCTGGACATAAGCATTTTGGGGAACGTCTATTTTCTCAAAATTTTCGAAATCGGTTGTGCTGTAAAGGGTTCCCATCGAAAAATAGCCTTTGTTATTGAAAATCACATGTTCGTTTATTAAAGACTGTCGGTTGATACCTTCTTGTGACATTTCAAGCGGTGGGTTTTCTGAGACGAGGTTAAATGCATCGCCATCATATTCAAAAAAACCGTAATAACGGCTGTTTGTCCATCTGCAAAAAGCAAAAAGTTTGTCTTTTGTGGCAAAAAGAGCATAGCAACGCGGAAAAGAATCGGTTTCGGTTTCGGCTATCGGATCACCGTCTTTCAAAAATGGAACTTCGGTAAAGGTTTGCCCGTCGGTAGTCTTTTGCACAGGAGATTGAGTTGATTCCGAAGTGCCGATAGCATAAAAGGTTTCATCTTGGAAACTTTCAATATCAAAAGTGTGAGCGGCGTTGGGTATGTTGCTTAAGGTTTCCCAACCACCATCGTTGTAGACATAATAGTTACCAAAAGAAAAATCGGTGCTTGTTCGGGGGTCGATGCCGGGAACTGTAAGTTTGTCGTTTAATACCAAGAACTTTGCAACGGCTTCGTCACCAACGGTGCCGCTGTTGACCCAAGTCTTTTCTTCCAAATCATAATACATTATGTCGGTAGGTCCGGTGTTTTTATCGTAATCGCCGCAACCGACAAATATTTTGTTATCAAAAATTTTTATATCCCAAGGGTTTCGTGAGACCAATTTACTTTGGGAATAATGTTCTTTAAACGGTGTTCCCAAAAGGGTGACCGTATAATCATTTTCAATTATCGGAGTGAATAAAATTTCGGGTTCCTCTTTTTCCACTTCGGTTGGTGTAACGATCGGCAACGGGAATTCGGTGTCGGTGGTAAGATGAAAAGTACATAATATTGCCAACGTGTAAACGCATAACAGTAATACTTTTTTCATAATCTTCACCTCCGTTTAATTTTAATAATTGTAACACGATTTTTGGCGTTTGCCAACATAAATTTTATCAATTGGGATTGATAATGCAACTATTAGATGATATAATTTAAAAAAATGCCATAATACACGGCTTTAAGGGGAGAATGAAATGACATTTAATGTAAACAGTCCTATCCTGTTTGTGCTTGTAGGGATAATTATTTTGTTCGTGCTTGGACAGTCGGTTTATTTCCTGCTTCGTGCAATGAAAAGGGCAAAGGAAATAGGAATTGATAATTCCAAGGTTAAAAAGACAATAATTTCTGCAGCAATATTCACTATTGCACCTGCCGTTGCCGTTTTGGTTGGTGTTATTGCACTTTCAAAAAGTCTCGGAATTGCATTGCCGTGGTTAAGACTTTCGGTTATAGGCTCGCTTTCTTATGAAACTGTTGCGGCCGGAACTACACTTAATGAGTTGGGGCTTGGCACAGATGCTGTTGTCACAAATGCTTCGGATTACGTCACTGTTTTATGGGTTATGACCATTGGTATTATCGTGGGCTTGATTCTTGTTCCGTTTCTTGCCAAGAAGATTCAAGGCGGTATGACCAAGATGGGAATGAAGGATAAAAAATGGGGCGAGATTTTTAACAACTCTATGTTCCTTGGAATGATTTCTGCATTCTTGGGTTATGTTTTCTGCGATGTTTCACTTGCTTTCAAGGGTGATTTCAAAGGACTTATTCCCGTTTGTGTTATGTTTGTTTCGGCAATCGTTATGGCGATTTGCGGACTGTTTGCTACTAAATTTAAAATCAGATGGCTTACCGACTATGCTTTGCCGATTAGCCTTATCAGCGGTATGGCAGCGGCTATACCCATCACAACATGGTTGAGCTAAGGAGGGAATAACGATGAAAAAAGAACTTACATACTTGGAAAGTGTTCACCGCGATGGTAAAATTTGGGGTCTTTTGCTTTGCGGACTCATCCTTTTGTTTCCCATTGCCGTTATGATTATTTTCAGCGCTAACCCTAAGTGGAAACCGCTTTTAGACGGTCTTATTGCCATTGCCCCTATGTATTGGGCAGTTGGTATTGTTGAGATTTTCACCTATGTTCCGATGCTTGGAGCAGGTGGTGCTTATCTTTCGTTTGTTACCGGTAATATCTCTAACCTTAAGCTTCCTTGCGCTTTGGACGCTATGGAAAGAGCAGGTTATAAAGCAAATTCTGAGGAAGGCGAAATAATATCCACTATCTCCATCGCTGTTTCAAGCATTGTTACTACTTTTATCATAATAATTGGTGTTATTTTCATTGTTCCTTTGCAGGGAATTTTACAGTCACCTGTGCTTGACGCTGCGTTTGCACAGCTTTTACCCGCACTTTTCGGCGGCCTTGCAGTTGTGTTTGTTTCCAAGAATTTGAAGCTTTCAATTGCACCCATTATTCTTATGCTTGTTTTGTTTATCTTTGTTCCCGCACTCAATGCAGGAACGGTTGGCATTATGGTGCCTGTTGGTGTTTTGTTCACCATAGGTGTTGCAAGAATAATGTATAAAAAAGGTTGGTTATAATTATGATTTTTGTTTTGCCTTGTGTTTTGGCGGCGTTGTTTATACTTTTGGCAATAATACTTATCCGTACGCTTAATTTTAAGCCTAAGAACAATGTCGAGGCCGATACCGATGAGGTGTCGTTTGACCAAGATGGCGCGATTGAAGCGCTGAGAGAACTTGTTCGTTGCAAAACTGTATCGTTTTATGATAGCAGTAAAGAGGATGATGCTGAATTTGGCAAACTCATTGACAAATTGCCGGTGCTTTATCCGAACGTTTGCAAGAACTGCGAGCTTAAAAAATTGCCCGACCGTGCCTTGCTTTTTAAATGGGAAGGCAAAGCACACGATAAGCCTGCCGTTATGATGGCACACTACGATGTTGTCCCCGTAAACGAGGAACTTTGGGAAAAGCCCGCTTTCGAGGCGATTTTGGAGGATGGCGTTATTTGGGGCAGAGGAACACTTGATACCAAGGTTACCTTTAACGGAATAATGTCGGCTGCCGAGAGCCTTATCTTAAGCGGATTTGTTCCCGAAAACGATATTTACTTCGCTTTTTCGGGCGGTGAGGAAATCAGCGGTAAGGGTGCACCTAATATAGTCGAATATTTCATAGAAAACGGAATTGAGCCTTACATTGTTGTCGATGAAGGTGGCGCCGTTGTTGAAAACGTGTTCCCCGGCGTTAAAGGTGCTTGCGGTCTTATCGGCATAGCCGAAAAGGGACTTATGAACGTGCAATATAAGGCGGTATCAGGCGGCGGTCATGCTTCGGCACCAAAGCCTCATACTCCTGTCGGTGTTTTGTCAAAGGCTTGCAATAAAATTGAGAATAATCCTTTCCCAATGCACATTACAAAGCCTGTTGCCGAAATGTTTGACACTTTAGGCCGCAGATCCACCTTTGTTTACAGAATGATATTTGCCAACCTTTGGCTTTTCAAAGGCGTGCTTGATATGTTGGCCAAAAAAAGTGGCGGAGAAATGAATGCGTTGATGCGTACTACGGTTGCTTTCACACAAATGGAAGGCAGCAAAGCACCTAATGTTATTCCGCCTGAGGCTACAATGGTTTCGAATATGCGAATTAACCCTGCCGATAGCGTTGATGGCGCTTTGGAATATCTCAAAAAGACTATCGATGATGATTCGGTTGAGGTTTCGATTCTTGAAGCAACCGAGCCCAGCCGTGTTTCAGAAACGGGTTGTGAGCAGTGGGATAGAGTTGCAGCGGCAGTTGCATCCACGTGGAAGGGATGTGTTGTATCACCTTATCTTATGGTACAATGCTCCGACAGCCGTCACTATGGCAAAGTTTCTAACCATGTTTATAGATTCTCGGCTATGGATTTAACAAGTGAGGAACGCGCCACAATTCACGGTAACAACGAGCGTATCCGCGTTGAAACGGCACTGAAGGCTGTTGAGTTTTATATAAGGCTTATGAAAAAATGTTAATAAAAAAACCACCTCTTATGAGGTGGTTTTTTGTTGTTGCGTTTTAATCTTATCAGACCCAACCGCCAAAATCTTCATCTTTTTCGGTGGGCTTATAGTTTTCGAATTCATCGTACATATTAGAGGTGGAGCCACTCAAAGTATCACCGCTTGAAGAAGTATCATTGGAAGATGTGTCACTCGAGGTGTCGGTGCTTGAAGTGGTGCTTGAAGTGGTGCTTGAAGTTGTATCACTTGAAGTGGTGTCACTCGAGGTGTCGGTGCTTGAAGTGTCGCTTGAAGTGTCGCTTGAAGAAGTGTCACTTGAAGAGGTATCGCTTGATCCGTCTTCAACCTCCAATTCAACATCGCCCCACCAATCATCAAACTCCTCGGAAGTGAGTTCGGTTGAGCTGTTGGAAGAAACGCTGTTTGTTGAAGAGGCGTCATTGTTTGAATTGCAACCAACGAAAGCCAAAAGCATAAAACAAACGACAAATAATGCTAAAAGTTTTTTCATAACTGTTATCTCCTAGTTAAATTTTTCTGAATTATATCATAATATACCTATTTTGTCAAAGGTAATTATTGTGAGTACTAAACAGTATTTGCTTTAGTGATGAAATTTTGCCAAATAAGATATTTTTTATTAATGTGTGTTATATTTTTGCAAATGGTGAGAGGATT
>JAZNEE010000071.1:0-3480 GCA_045588405.1 Acutalibacteraceae bacterium | reverse complement strand
TTCCGCTGCAAATAACCATTCCGCCATGAGGAATGCCTGCGTGGTCACGGTCGAGCTCCTCTTTAGAAATAAAGTTAACGGTGGTATCATAATCAAGTCGGAGGCCAAGCGGTCTTAGGAAGACAAGCTTTATAGTCAACTCCTTGGCTCACAGAACGACATGGCTACGATCCGACTTGTATTTCCGCTGCAAATAACCATTCCGCCATGAGGAATGCCTGCGTGGTCACGGTCGAGCTCCTCTTTAGAAATAAAGTTAACGGTGGTATCATAATCGGCAAAATAGTTAGGCATTGTTACAATGGCAGTTCTGATAGCCTCTAAATCAGCACCATCTTCAGCCACAACAAAGCACTCTCTTAAATGCTTTTGTCTTGTGGTAAGTTCGGGATTTTCGCCATTACGAACGCTTTCAACAGCACTTTCAACCGGGACGGTGTACTGCTTTGCATCCACAACACCCGGAATTCTTCTTATAGCGTCTGAATGGCCCTGGCTAACACCCTTGCCCCAGAAGGTATAGGTCTTGCTGTTTTGCAATATTGCCTCACCGAGCAAGCGGTTTATAGAGAACATACCGGGATCCCAACCTGCCGAAATAACGGCCACCTTTCCGCTTTGTTTGGCGGCGGCATCAACATTTGCAAAATGCTCGGGAATTTTAGCGTGAGTATCAAAACTGTCAACAATATTAAAAAGTTTTGCCATCATAGGACTTTGCACGGGCAAATCGTTAGCGCTGCCACCACAAAGAATCATAACATCAATTTTATCGGTGAATTTTTCAGCATCTTCCATTTTATAAACGGGTACCGAGGTTCGGGTTTTGACCGATGCAGGGTCGCGTCTTGTGAAAAGGGCAACCAACTCCATATCGGGCGCATTTTCCACAGCATATTCAACACCGCGTCCCAAATTTCCGTAACCTGCAATAGCAACTTTGAGTTTCATAAATATCTCTCCTTTGAATATGCCTATTATACAACCGCAAAGTGATATTTTCAAGTAAAAATTATATCCAAATATCAAAAAAACCGTGTGGTGTTACCCACACGGTTTTAATTAGTTTAAACCCATTCGCCCCAGTTTTCTTCGTCATCAATAGAACCATCGAAATCAAGCGAAGTGTTTCCAACAAGTATGTTTAAAAGTTTTAAAACATCATCGGCTCCGAGCCTTCCGTCTTTGGTACAGTCAGCGGCATATATACAGATTTTGCTTTCTCTGTAGCCATTCCATTTTGCAACACATCTCTGCAAATAAACAGCATCCAACATATCTGTGGTGCCATCTGCATTAACATCGCCAACCTTAATTTTTGCATCTTCGTCGATATCGTAGTAAATAGAAACGACTGTTGTTCCGTCAGGCGAAATTGCTTTTTGAGTGATTGTTTTTGCCTTATATCCAACCATTGTGATTGCTTTTGCTTCGGTCTGCTCGTAAGCACAGCCTTCTAAAGTTTCGACATTAATAAGGTTGTACCCGGACACGTGATGTTGCTCATAGTAGTGGTTGACTTTATAGGTGAAGGTTTGACCTTCCCAAACGGGATAAAGGGTAACGTCGCCGGTCAAAGTAATGCTGTCACCGGCTTTATACTCTACCTCTTTACCATTTTGAACGGTAGTCCAGCCTTTGAAATCACAGTACTGTTTAACAGCGTCGGTTGAGGGAACAGTTACGGGCTTTCCGTCTAAAACCATAATGCTGTCAATCTTAGTTGCTGTATCGGCAGAGCTGAGGTCGAAACTTAAGGTTGGTGCATCAACAAACGAAACATCGGTTGTTGATGAAGTCAACTTAAAGGTATCGCCGTTTTTATAATAAGCAGAGCCAATTTTTGCAGCTTTTCCGCTGTTGGGCAAAAGGGTTATTGTGCCTGCAGTTGTACTGTTTTTAATGTCACCGCCCGAAGCTGCTTTAACGGTGTAATCTACGTGGGGTTTAAGATCATCATCCCAACCGCTTATATCACCAATTTTTGATTTATAGGTTTCATAGCAGTTGTTAAGGAATACGAGGGTTGAAACTTCGGCCGACTGATTACTGCTGATACGGCTTCCTGCAAAAAGTCCCATATTATCCTGGTTTCCGCTTGAAAGCTCGGTTTTAGAGCCGATTTTACAGCCTGTATCAATAACAACAGTAGTCGAGCCTTTTACATGGTAACTGGTATCAAAACTCCAACCGTCATAGTAATTATAGCAACCACCGTAAATTCTGCGCGAAACATCGGCAGTACCGCCAAAGTACATATAGACGTGGCCTGTTACGTAGCCGTTTTCGCTTCCACCAAAAACAGCCTCGGCAAGACCACCGGTCATTTTGACGTTGACATTTGTATTAACAGCGGCATCGCGCGAGCCACCATAAACGTTCATGACCTTGCCGCCGGAGATGTTTATGTTAATAGTGCCTGTAACGGTGTTGCCCTTGGTGCCATAACCCGAACCTGTAATGTATTTTGTAATAGCATTTCCGCTGTAATTGATGGTGGTTGAACCTCCAACGGTTCCGTTGTAGCAGCCACCGTAGATATAACAAGGTGAACAGGAAGAACTGCTATCGTTGATGTTGTCGCCTTTGTTTACGTTGCCACCAACATTAAGCACCGTGTTACCTGTGACGCTGCCTTCATAAGAGCCTGCATAAATCACATTATAAATACCGCCGTTAATGGTCATATTGGTGCTTGCAACCGATGCAAAGTAACCGCCGCCATAAGCATTGATGCGATTTGTGAAGGTTACGTCATCTTCTATAACAAGATTTTTGCCGTTTGCACACATAATTGTATTGGCTTTAAATTTGATTTTAAGACCGGTAAAGGTTACGTTAGCGTAAAAAGCAATCGCTCCTTTTGCCGAAACATCAAGTGTAACGCCGGTCGACTTTGCTGTTACGATAGTTTTAGCTGTACCATTACTAAAAACAAAATCTGAAGGAATAGAAATGTTGTCTTTTAGTACAATGGTAAGCTCGTTGGCTTTGCCACAGTTAAATGCCTTGTTAAGAGTGAGATAAGGTGCATTTTCGCTACCGTCATTAGAGTCGCTTCCTGTTGACGAAACATAAACGGTTGCTTTTGCTTCTACTGCACTAACGTTTGTATAAACAGGCAAAATCACAGTTACTAAACAGATACAAAGCAACAAAGAAATCAGTTTTTTCAGTTTCATAATGCCCTCCATAATTAAAATTTAGTTATTTTTATTTAATTCTATCACAAAACAATAAACATTACAACATAAAATTTACACAAAAAAACAAAGAAGCAAACGAACTTTCGTCTGCTTCTTTTGTTATGTAGGATTATTTCGAGAATTAGTCCTCAACGATAGCCTCTACGGGGCAACCGTCTGCACAAGCGCCACAGCCAAGGCAAGCGTCAGCGTCGATAACGAACTGATCGTCACCCTCCTTGATAGCCTCTACGGGGCAGGTGCCTGCACATGCACCACAGCTGATGCAAGCGTC
>JAZNEE010000070.1:0-3663 GCA_045588405.1 Acutalibacteraceae bacterium | reverse complement strand
GTTAAATCCAAAAGATCGGGACGCATTTTTTTGGTGGTTTCCAAAGACATCTGTTCACGCCACTTTGCAATATTGACATGATGACCCGACATTAAAACATCGGGTACTGCAACGCCATGCCAAACCTCGGGACGAGTGTATTGAGGATACTCCAAAAGCCCGTTGAAATGACTTTCTTCAGTAAAACAAACTTCCTCGGACAAAACTCCATCTATCATACGGCAAACCGCATCAGTCACAACAAGTGCCGGCAGCTCACCACCTGTTAAAACATAGTCCCCCACCGAAATTTCTTCGTCAACAATTTCATCAATAACACGTTGGTCAACACCTTCATAATGACCGCAAAGCAAAACAACCCTCGGCATCTTTGATAACCTAATAGCATCTTCCTGCTTAAAAGTTTTGCCCTTGGGCGACATATATATAAGATGCGGTTTGTTTTCGGTTTGTTCATCATAAAGGCTTTTAAAACAATTATAAATTGGTTCTGCCTGCATAACCATACCCTTGCCACCACCATAAGGTGCATCGTCAACACGATTATGCTTATTACCCGCAAAATCACGGATATTATGGCAATTTATATCAACAAGCCCGTTTTTCCTTGCTCTGCCGATAATGCTTTCAGAAAGCACATTTTCGCACATTTCAGGAAAAAGGGTCAAAATATCAATCTTCATCATCAAACATACCTTTAATGGGAGCGATTATAACTTTCCCATTTTCAATATCAACATTCTTAACAAATAAAGGAATATTAGGCACAAGATACTCATTCGCGCCATTTTTTATATGCCAAACGTCATTTGCACCCGTTTCAGAAACATCGGTGATTTTTCCTAAAAGCTCATCGGTTTCCTCATGGAACACTTCACATCCAATGATATCGGTAACAAAATACTGACCTTTTTTAAGTTTGCAATCAGCTCTGTCTATGTAAATAACTTTGCCTCTAAAGCGCTCGGCTTCCTCAATAGTATCAACACCGTCTGCTTTGACAAGGCAAACGTTTCCGTGAGATCTTGAAGCTTTTACCTTAAAGCACTTTTCACCGTTTTTATCAAGATAAAACACCTTAAATTTGGTTAAAAAGTCGGTGGTATCGCACCAAGGCTGAACCCTCATTTCACCGCGGACACCATGAGTGCCGACGATCTTACCTGCTTCGATATACTTATCAAGCATTATAATACTCCTTCAAAATAGAATTCCCCTCAAAAGCGATTGCAATTGAGGGGACATTTGGCAGTAAAATTAATCAATTTCAACTGCAATCTTTTCGTTGTTACGGTTTGCAGCGGCTCTCATAACAACACGGATAGCCTTTGCAATCCTACCCTGCTTACCGATAACTCGACCCATGTCGCCTTCGGCAACATGAAGATGGTATACGATAACACCCTCTTCATTGGGTTCATCAACGGTTACAGTAACCTTATCCGGCTCAGAAACAAGACCGGAAACAATTGTAACAAGCAATTCTGTCATAGTTTTTTAACTCCTTGGGGATTAAAGAACGTTGTTCTTTTTAAGAAGATCCTTAACAGTGTCGGTAAGCTGAGCACCGTTGGCGATCCACTTCTTTGCTTTATCAGCATCAATATTTACGGTTGCGGGCTCGGTCATAGGATTGTAGGTACCGATCTCCTCGATGAAACGACCGTCTCTGGGGAATCTGGAATCAGCAACAACAACACGGTAGAAAGGAGCCTTCTTAGCACCCATACGGCAAAGTCTGATTTTAACCATTTCTATTTACACCTCCATCAGAAATTTATATATTAAGGTAAACCTTTAATATCACATATTAAATCCGCCGAAGCCACCGGGCATTCCGGGGAAATTACCGGGCATACCGCGCATCATACGACGTTTTGAACCTTTGTTATTAAACTGCTTGAACATCTTTTTCATTTGCTCATACTGTTTGAGCAATTTATTGATGTTTTCGACAGGCTGGCCGCAACCGGCAGATATTCTTCGTTTGCGAGAAGCATTGAGAATTTCGGGTTTTGAACGCTCTTTCGGGGTCATTGAAGTGATAATAGCTTCAATTCTCTGGAACTGGCGCTCATCAATATCGGCATCCTTTATTTTATCGGCACCGGGTATCATTGAAATGAGCTGTTTAATATTACCCATTTTTTTGATGCTTCTGAACTGCTCCAAAAGATCGTTTAAATCAAACTTATTCTCTTCAAGCCTTTTGGCAGTTTCCATTGCCTGCTTTTCGTCAATCTGCTCTTCAACTCTCTCGATAAGCGAAAGCACGTCGCCCATACCAAGAATTCTGGAAGCCATACGGTCGGGGTGAAACTCTTCAAGGTCGTCGATCTTTTCACCCGTACCAACAAACTTTATAGGCTTGCCGGTAACCGATTTTACCGATAAAGCAGCACCGCCACGGGTGTCGCCATCAAGCTTTGTGAGAATAACACCTGTGATTTCAAGTGTTTCGTTAAATGTTTTAGCAATGTTAACTGCATCTTGACCGACCATTGAGTCAACTACAAGCAAAATTTCGTTAACTTCAACTGCTTCGCACACACGTTTGAGCTCATCCATAAGCTCGGTATCAATGTGCAAACGACCTGCAGTATCAAGAATAACAAAATCATTACCGTAATCTCTCGCGTGTTTAACGGCTGCCAAAGCAGTTTTTTCGGGTTTTTCAGTTCCCTGTTCAAAAACCGGAACCTCAATTTTTGCGCCCAAAACCTTTAACTGTTCAATAGCTGCGGGACGGTAAATATCGCAAGCAACAAGCATTGGTCTGTGACCTTGGCTTTTAAGTCTTTTAGCAAGCTTGGCGCTGTGCGTTGTTTTACCCGAACCTTGCAAACCGCACATCATAATGACGGTTGGAATCTTATTGGCAGTTTCAAGCCTTGCACCTGTACCACCCATAAGTTCGGTTAATTCATCACGAACGATTTTAATAACCATCTGAGCAGGTGTAAGGCTTTCCATAACCTTTGCACCAATACTCTTTTCAATAACGGTATTTGTAAACTCTTTGGCAACCTTATAGTTTACGTCGGCTTCAAGCAAAGCCAAACGAACTTCTCTCATCGCGTCTTTAAGATCGCCCTCGGAAAGCTTACCTTTATTGCGGAGCTTTTTAAAAGCAGCACTTAATTTTTCAGAAAGTCCTTCAAATGCCAACGCAAACCACCTGCCTTTACATATTATTTATAGCTTCACAAAGCTTATCGAAATCTTCAGACTTTTGGGATACTGCAAATTTATCTAACGAATCTCGAACACCTGTTGCCTTCTTAACAAAACCGACAGTTTCTTCAAACTGTTTCATTTTAGCAACAGCACGAACAATCGCATCTCTGGCTCCTTGCCTTGTTATACCCTCGGTTTCGGATATTTCAGCAAGTGATAAATCATCACAGTAGTAATACTCAACAAGTCGGCGCTGTTTATCAGGCAAGAGTCCGCCGTAATAATCGAGCAAAAGAACAACGTTTAAATCCTTTGGCACGCCTTATCCTCCTGTAAAGTATTTTTCATTACAGACCTATTATACACACAACCCGATCGTCTGTCAAGTGTTTTTCTTTACACTTTAAAAATATTTTTCATCTTGACGGTTTTATTGTTACAAACTATAATAAATATAGAATTGGAGATGAATGATATGAGAAAATA
>JAZNEE010000069.1:0-6883 GCA_045588405.1 Acutalibacteraceae bacterium | reverse complement strand
TTTAATTAATGATAATTTTCGTTGACTTCAAAAAAATTTGTGGTATAATAATCGCATAGATGGTAGCAGGAACCGATAGATAGTGTATTAACAATTTACTTTTCACAGCATATTGTGTATTACACCTCCTGTTACATTATTTTGAATTTGTATTTTGCAGATCATAAAAGGAGAATAAATTATGTACGTTAAAGATGTAGTTGTTCAGAACCAGGTTGGTCTTCATGCTCGTCCCGCAACCTTCTTCATTCAGAAGGCAAACGAGTTTAAATCTTCTATTTGGGTTGAAAAGGAAGAGCGTCGCGTTAACGCTAAGAGCCTTCTTGGTGTTCTTTCGCTTGGTATTGTTGGCGGCACTTCCATTCGCATTATCGCTGACGGCAGCGATGAGCAGCTTGCAGTTGACGGGCTTATCAATCTTGTTGAGTCCGGCTTTGCTGAGTAATGATTTACCATCCGACGTTTTTTAATACGTCGTTTTTTTCTATGTTTAAAATCATTTTTGAATAAACTTTTTAATAATTTTAAATGAAGTTGAGGTTTTATGAAGCAGTTTAATATTTCGGGAATGAGCTGTGCAGCTTGTTCTTCGAGGGTTGAAAAAGCGGTTTCAAAACTTAAAGGTGTGGAAAAATGCTCGGTTAATCTTTTGACCGAGTCGATGACTGTTGAAGGCACTGCAACAGAGGAAGAAATTATTTCGGCTGTTGTTGCTGCGGGTTATGGCGCATCTGTCAAACAAAATCACAAAATCAAAGTAGAAGCGGTTGCAAACGAGCCTAAAAGCGCAATAAAGGTTTTAAAGCAACGGCTTTTTTGTTCTTTGTTCTTTTTGATTTTTCTAATGTACTTTTCAATGGGACATTCAATGCTTGGACTTCCGCTACCAATGTTTTTGAAAGACAATATGCTTGCTGTGGCGTTAATTCAACTATTGCTGTCTGCTATTGTTTTAGTAATAAATCAAAAGTTTTTTATAAACGGATTTAAAGGTGTCATTAACCGTTCACCCAATATGGATACCTTGGTGGCATTGGGTTCGGGAGCATCTTTTGTTTACAGCGTAATCATTTTGTTTTTAATGAGCAATGCTGCAATTGTAGGAGATACCGAACTTTTGTCAAGTCTTGCTCATAATCTTTATTTTGAATCAGCGGCAATGATTTTAACGCTCATAACGTTAGGCAAGTTGCTTGAAGCTGTTTCAAAAGGCAGAACAACCGATGCATTAAAAGGATTAGTTAAATTAAAGCCAAAAACCGCAAATGTTTTGAGAAATGGTGAAGAAGTGACTGTTTCTGTTGAAAACGTTAATGTGGGCGACATTTTTGTTTTAAGACCGGGTGAGAGCGTTCCTGTTGACGGTGTTGTGTTAGAAGGAAGTACTTCGGTTGATGAGTCGGCAATAACGGGTGAAAGTTTGCCTAATGAAAAGAATGTTGGCGATAATATCACTTCGGCAACGGTTAATTTGTCAGGTTTTATAAAATGCAGAGCAACAAAGGTGGGAGAGGATACTACTCTTTCAAAAATTATTGCAATGGTTAGTGACGCTTCGGCTTCAAAAGCGCCGATTGCAAAAATTGCCGATAAGGTTTCGGGCATTTTTGTTCCCATTGTTTTGTTGATTTCACTCATTACGGCTGTTGTTTGGCTTATTAACGGACAAACTTACGGCTTTGCTTTGCAACGCGCCATTTCGGTGCTTGTGATCAGTTGTCCGTGCGCATTAGGGTTGGCAACTCCCGTTGCGATAATGGTCGGAAACGGTGTTGGCGCTAAAAACGGAATTCTTTTTAAAACTGCCGAATCGCTCGAAACAATAGGCAAGGTTAAAACTGTTGTTTTAGATAAAACAGGCACTGTTACAAACGGAAAACCTGTTGTTACCGATGTTGTTTCCTTGAGCTCTAGTGAGCAAGAACTTTTAGAGGTTGCTTTTTCGCTCGAAGCCTTAAGTGAACATCCGTTAGGAAAAGCAGTTTATGAACATTGTTCGAAAAAACTTGATAAAACTAAAAAAGATGACGCATTTTTAAATTTGCCCGGTTTTGGTGTTGAGGGTGAAATTGAGGGTGTGAAGGTTTATGCTGTCAGCCAAAAGTTTGCAAGCGAGATTATAGATTTTAATGAAGAAATTGATGAATTGTATTTAAAGTTTGCAAACGATGGTAAAACACCGCTTTTCTTTATCAAAAACAACGTGCTTTTGGGTATTATAGCAGTTGCTGATACCGTTAAAACAGATAGTGCCTATGCTGTAGAACAACTGAAAAAACTTGGAATAGACGTTGTGATGCTGACCGGTGATAACGAGCGAACTGCCGCAGCTATCGGCAAAAAGGTTGGTATTGAAAACGTTATTTCAAATGTTTTGCCCGACGGCAAGGAAGCTGTTGTGAGAGAACTCAAAGCCAAGAATAAGGTGGCAATGGTTGGTGACGGAATAAACGATGCTCCTGCCATAAAACAAGCCGATGTTGGCATTGCGATAGGCAGAGGAACCGACATAGCGATTGATGCTGCCGAGGTTGTTCTTATGAAAAACAGCCTGCTTGACGTTGTAGCTGCGATAAAACTTGGCAGAGCAACATTGCGAATTATTAAACAAAACCTCTTCTGGGCTTTTATTTATAATATTTTGGGCATTCCTTTGGCGGCAGGAATGTTTATAGGCCTTTTGGGTTGGGAAATGAACCCCATGTTTGGCGCTGCCGCAATGAGCTTATCCAGTTTTTGCGTTGTTTCAAACGCTTTAAGATTGCGATTTGTTAAAATTTATAATAACGTTATAAAGGAGAAAGTTGAAATGGAAAAGGTATTTAACGTTGATGGTATGATGTGCGGACACTGTGAGGCACACGTTAAAAAGGCACTTGAAGCAATTGACGGAGTAACACTAGCCGAACCTGATAAGGATAACAAAAAAGTTGTTGTTCACTTTGAAAAGCAGGTTGCTGATGAGGTTGTTGTAAAAGCAATAATCGATGCAGGTTATAAGGTGTTTTAATCAATCTTTAAGTAAAATAAAAACATCCGAAAGTTTTAAACTTTCGGATGTTTTTTTGTTATCAGATATCTTTTGGGAAATTGTTAGAGTTTGAAAGGGGAATCAACTTAACGTCGAACGTAAATTCCTCGTCAATAAAGCGATATTCCTCTGATAACATCGGACCACAAGAGTTTGAACCAACACCGCTAACCTTATAGTTTATGGTTAAAACGGTTTTGTCTGATTCGGGAAGTTCAAAATTGTGAAGATGCTTTGTGAGTTCACAAGATGAATAGGGAATAGCCGAGAACTCAAAGTTTTCTCCTTCGTTAATAACGGCTAAACCTGCACCGTCTGCATTATGAACGTAAGCCCAAGCGGTGTTCCAATGGTTTCCGCTTTCTTGTGGCTTGATATATGGGGTATATTCACGTGCAACTTTATTGCTGAACTTACCCATATATGAAGCGTTGTGACGGTCGCAATAGTTATCAAAGGGGCCCATACCGAAGAAATCGACAGTATCGTAAGATTTGTCAAATTCAAAAGTAAAACCAAATCTTGGCAGATAATCTATAACGTCAAACGGTTCATCAGACGTGCTGTTTTGACTGTTCTGATCAGTAGAAAATCTTATACCACAACCCAGCTTAACGTCGGCATGAAGCGAAATTTTGCCGTCAGCAAAAACCGACCATTCGGCAATAACGTTAAATATAGGTCTCTTTGAAGGGGCAGCGATAATGAATTTGGAGGTTATTGAAACAAATCCGTCGTGTTCAGAAACATCGGTTTCGGTTTCATAGCATTTTGCATTATTAAGTCTTGCAGCCTTCCATTTGATGACTTCGATTCGGTCGTTATCTAAAGGTGCCCTCCAAACTGTGAATGTTGAAGGTGCTTTTAACAGTTCTTTACCGTTTAATTTAAACGATGAGAAGCCACAGCTTGCTTTATCAAATTTATATTCAAATTGGTCGGAAACAACCCTTACGGTAGTGTTGTCTTCACTAAATCTAACATTACCTATAGGAATTTCATCGGTTATATATTGCTCTGTGGGAAGTTCGAATTGCCTGAATCCAACAATTTCACCATCGGGTATGGAAGCAACACCATAAGCGGTAAACCAAATTCTAACATAGCATTTGCCGGAATTTGGCATGTTGTATCCAAGAATAACACGTTCTGATTTCTTTGGAGGGATGGGAAGTGAACCAATGTTTCCGGAAGAAACGACATCACCGTTACAGGTGAGTTCCCAATTTCCTTCAAGACGTGACATATAGCTGAAGTCGTAGCCGTTGGTGATTTCAAACATTCCGCAAGTAAGGTCAACCGGTTCGACTTTAAAAGGTGCGATAACATTCTTGTATTCTTTAAGGCCTGGCATAGGCTTTAAATCGGGTGATACAAGACCATCACAGCAGAAGTTGGCATCGTGGTAAAGTTCGCCAAAATCTCCACCATAACAGAATTTTGAACGACCGATTTCGTCTTTGCCGTCATAAATACCGTGGTTAAACCATTCCCAAACGAAACCGCCCATAAAACGGTCGTCGCTGTAAATAAGATCCCAATAATCTTTTAAATCACCGGGGCCGTTACCCATAGCGTGACAGTATTCACTCAAAACGTAAGGCTTGTTAAAATTGACCTCATTAAACTTATTGAGTAATTCTTCGATTGATTTTATCGGTGCATACATTTGTCCGACAACGTCAAGTTCTTTTGGATATTCTTCAACAAATTTATCAGCAGGAGTTAAATTGCTGATGGTGCTTTCATAGTGAACAAAACGTGTTGAGTCCAATTCCTTGGTCTTTGCAATAGCTTTTATGATATTGCAACCCCAACCTGCTTCGTTACCCATTGACCAACAAATGATAGATGAATTGTTTTTAAAGTTGTCAACCATCAAAGCAACTCGCTCAACTATTTGATTTTCCCACATGGGATCGTTGGCAATAGTGTTTCTTAAGGTGTAATTTGTGCTATCAATGTTATATGCAGGGCAACCAACCTCATGACATTCTAAATCCGCTTCGCAAAAAACGTACATACCCATTGAGTCACAAAGCTCATAAAATCTTGGGCTGTTAGGATAATGCGAAGTTCTGATAGCATTTATGTTATTACGCTTCATAAGGATAATATCTTTTTTCATATCCTCATAAGAGCAAACGTATCCGTTTTTGTAATTGAAATCGTGTCGGTTAACACCTTTAAGCTTAATGGCTCGTCCGTTAAAGCGCATAACTCCATCGGTTATTTTGATTTCACGGATACCAAAGGGTATGGTGATAAACTCGTTAGCACTTTCGATTATAATTCTGTAAAGTTCGGGATATTCAGCACTCCAAAGTCTTGGATCACTAACATTAAGCTCTGCATGTCCGTCATCACTAAACATGGTTGCTTCTATCTTTTCACCGTTTGAATCAAAAAGTGTAACGATAGAATCGGCCGCAACAGCACAGTCTATATAAACGTTAACCTTAGCTGATCTGAAATCCTCAGCAAGAAGGGTGTCAACCTTAATATCCTTAGTGTGACCCTTTGGACGAACAAGCAAATAAACGTCGCGGAAAATACCCGACATTCTCCATTTATCCTGGTCTTCAAGATAAGTACCGTCACACCATTTGCAAACAATTGCTGTCAGACGGTTTTTGCCGTTTTTAAGGAACTTGGTAACATCAAATTCACTTAAAACGTGCGATATCTGAGTGTAACCAACAAATTCACCATTGATGTAGAGGTACATGCAAGAATCAACACCTACAAAAACAAGGTATTTGCTGTATGTTTCAATATCATCGTGAATGGTGAAGTCTATGGCATAAACACCTGCGGGAGTGTTTTTGGGAACGAAAGGAATATTAAGAGGGAAAGGCAACTGATCATTTAGATATTCGGGTTTATCATAGCCGTGAAGCTGCCAATTAGAAGGAACAGGAATGCGATCCCAATCAGAAATATTAGTATCTGCATTTGTTATGTTTGCAGGGATTTTTTCATAAGAATCAAAGTATGAGAAAGCCCATTTACAGCCCGATAAAAGTTTAAAACGACTGCTTTCATCACGAAGGTTTGCTTTGGCTTCTTCGGGTGTGCCGTAGGGAACATAGTAAGCTCTGGGGTCGGTTAATCCTAAGCGACTCACTGTTACTTCATTGTGGTATCTTTGCGGTATCATAATGTTCCTCCCAAATAAACAATTTGTTGTTCTTTCCCGTTTTTTATGTATATTCTTGGTAATCTTATCGAGATGTTGCACATGATTTCATAGGCAATTGTGCCTGTTGCATTGGCAATATCATCAAAAGTGATTTCGCAATCTCCGTCTGAACCGATTAAGGTTACAACGGTGCCGATATCAACGTTTTCAATTTCACTAACATCAATCATAAGTTGGTCCATACAAATTCTGCCAACTATGGGTGCAAATTTGCCGTTGATAATAACCTTGCCACAGTTGGATAAGGCACGAGGGAAACCATCTGCATATCCAATGGGAACGGTTGCTATTTTCATAGGCTTTTCTGATACAAAAATTCTTCCATAGCTCAAAGCCTGGTCTTTATCAATTTCCTTTACCATAGAAACCGATGATTTAATCGACATAATCGGCAACGGCTTGTAACCGATTGAAAGCCCATAGGCAGGTGAGTTGCCGTAAAGAATGATTCCGGGTCTGATAAGGTTACCTTCAGCGCTGTTTCTTAAAGCCGAAGCTGCCGAGTTGCAACTATGCACATACTTGAAATTGTGCCCGTCGGCCTTTAAACGCTCAACAATTGTATTAAATCTTTCGAACTGTGAATTACTGTAATTAACATCGTCTGACTCGTTACTGTCAGCAGAAGAATAATGAGTGAAAATTCCCTC
>JAZNEE010000068.1:0-5782 GCA_045588405.1 Acutalibacteraceae bacterium | reverse complement strand
TCAGAATGGCTTTTTATCAAAAAGACCGAGGACCTAAGGATGATAGCATCAGATTGCCGAAGGGTGAAATTTACGAGGAATATAGGGATAAAATCACCGAGTTTGTTAAAGAGGTTAGGGCAATGCCACATGAGGATGTGTCAATAATATCCTATGACGGCTTAAAACTTGTCGGAAAGTATTACGAATATGAACCGGGTGCCACGATTGAACTTATGTTTCACGGTTACCGAGGCAGTGCCGAGTGTGACCTTGCGGGCGGTGTTCAACGTTGCTTTGCGCTTAAAAGAAGCGCTTTAATTGTCAGTCAGCGTTGCAGTGATGAGAGCGATGGTAATGTTATAACCTTTGGTATCAGAGAGCATAAAGACTGTCTTTCGTGGGTTGATTTTATGCTGAAACGCTTTGGTCCTGATGTTAAAATAATACTCACGGGTA
Organism: Acutalibacteraceae bacterium; assembly: GCA_045588405.1. Lineage (GTDB taxonomy): Bacteria > Bacillota > Clostridia > Oscillospirales > Acutalibacteraceae > UMGS172. The sequence goes on along the minus strand of JAZNEE010000068.1, from coordinate 5,344 downwards.
TTTCGATGGGGGCATCGACCATTTTGCTTGCTGCCGATAAAGATTTGCCCCCCAACGTTATTGGAATATTGGCCGATTGCGGTTATAGCTCGGCAAAGGATATTATCAAGAAGGTTATAAAACAAATGGGTTTGCCCGTTACTTTAAGCTATCCTTTTGTAAGGCTTGGCGGTCTTTTATACGGCAGATTTGATATAGAAGAAACTTCACCCGTTGAAACCCTTAAAAACTGCAAGGTTCCGGTCATTTTCTATCATGGAGAAAGTGATGATTTTGTGCCTTGCGAAATGAGTAAAATCAATTACGATGCTTGCACGGCTAAAAAGCAACTTATTACGATTGAAGGTGCAGGTCACGGATTGAGCTATTTGGTGGCTCCCGAAAAGTATTTGTCAACACTTGACGATTTCTTTGATTAAGCGAATAAATTTTTAAAAAAAGATAGCAGATATGTGTTTTGTGGCACATACCTGCTATTATTTTTTGTCGTTTTTTCTTTATGTTGCTTGTAAACTATTTACAATTAATGTTTTCAAACGAGATTCCTTCACAGCACTGAAGGTAGATGGCTTGTTTTCTTGAATTTCCGCTGTCGATAGAAATGTTTTTAAAGCGGACATTTTTGATAAAATGACCCGGCTCGTCGAAGCCTGCAAGCTCAATAGCCTGGCAGTCGACGAATTCACCGTCCATACCTTTACGTCTTGCAGTAATCTCAAGATCCTCAAAAGAGCAATCCTCAAAAATCGGAACAGTGGGTGCTGCGATACCGTCGTCGTTATAGCCGACCGAGTGCATAAGTATACGGCAGGTGTGAATGTTTCTGACACAAACGTTTCTGACAAAGCCGCCGCGTTTTTTAGTGGCTTTGATTTCAATGCCATAAACCGAATCTCTAATATCACAGTTCCAGATACGAATATCGTTAACTCCGCCCGACATTTCGCTTCCGATTGCGATTCCGTGACCGTAATGGCTTACACAGTCAAAGATTTTAATATGCTCGCAAGGACGGTTTATAACGTTTCCTTCGGGGTTTTTGCCTGATTTTATGGCAACCGAGTCGTCACCTGTACAGAACTCACAACCAAATAAGGTGCAGTTCGAGGAAGAGTCGGGGTCCCATCCATCGCCGTTCCAAACTCCGTCAGATTTGAAGGTGCAACCATAAGTAACAATATTATTGCTATATATCATGTGCATGTTCCAAGAAGCACCGTTTTCAATACCAATGTTGCAAACAGTAACGTTTTCAGCCGAGCTTACATTTATAAGACGGGGACGAACTCTGCCTTGAACGGTCACAGAACTTTCACATTCCTTAACGCTGTCACCAAGAGAAGCAAGATAGTCTTGCATGAGCAAGGTTTCAACCCTTATAACCTCTTCCGCAAGGGGTTTTCCGCCACCGCGAACGGTTCCTTCACCGCATATACGAACGTTTTTGCAGGTGATGTTATCATGGTCCAAGGTGCCCACGTTTATAAGTGCGGCATAGCACATCATCTCAATGCCTTCAAAACGGCTTTTTATCTTGGGCTCATAGTCACAAACGTTGGTTGTTCCGTGAATAATGGCGCCTTTATCGAGATAAAGTTCCATATCAGAGTGAAGGAAAAGGGAACCTGTCATAAAGTCGCCTTCTGGGATATAAACAGTTTCTCCCTCTTTACAGGAATCGATTGCTGCTTGGATTGCCTTGGTGTTAAGAGTTTTTCCGTCACCCACAGCACCGAAGTCGGTAATATTGATAATACGGCTTTCGGGTCTTGTGGAGCAAGTGCTCTTTTCACTAAAATTTGCACTTTCAACCGTAAAGCAGTATTCGCAGTTTGCATCAAGTTCGGTTACTTCATAATGACATTTTTCGGTTTCGACAATAAGACCTTTTTCATTGCTAACTTTAAAGAGGTCACCCTTTTTAAAGCCTTCGGGGAGATCCCAATAAAGCACGACGGAATTGTTTTTAGATATATAATTTATCATAAAATTCACTCCATACCGAAGTATTTTACAGAGTTGTTATAGCAGATGTCCTCAACAACTTTTCCAACGAATTCAAGGTTGCTTGTCATTTCACCTTTTTCAATCATATCACCAAAGTAGTTACAGAGAATTCTGCGGAAATAGTGATGACGCGGATAGGAAAGGAGAGAACGGCTGTCGGTTAGCATACCAACAAATACGGCAATGTGACCGGTAGCGGTAAGATCGCGAAGATGCTGTTCCATACCAACCTTGTTGTCAAGGAACCACCAAGCAGGGCCATACTGCATTTTGCCTCTGGCTTCATCACTCTGGAAAGCACCGATGAGAGTCATAATTTCGGTGTTCATCTTGGGGTTTAAGTTAAAAACAATTGTTTTTGGAAGAAGACCTTCACAGTTTAACTTGTCGAAAAGACGAGAAGTAAGCGAAATGCTGTTGGTGTCGGAAATAGAGTCAAAACCTGTGTCAAGACCGAGTTTTTCCAACATAACGGCGTTGTTATTACGCATAGCACCAATGTGAAGCTCGGTTGCAATATTGTATTTTGCATAAAGCTTCATGAGGAAATAGGTAAGGTATCCCTTAAATACTTCGGTTTCTTTGGTAGTGGGAATCTCACCCGAAAGAGCCTTTTTAAGCACAACGTCGGCTTCTTCTGCGGTGGTCACGGGGCAAACACGCTCAACTGCAATGTCACTAGCCTTCGCGCCAACCTTAATAAATGCGTTAAGGCGGTTTTCCAAAGCGTCTTCAAGATCAGAAATAGAGTTGATGGGGTGTGTAAGGTCGGCAAGTTTTTTAACAAAACCTTTATACCCAGCGGCATCAATATTCATAACCTTATCTGCGCGGAATGCGGGAGTAACAGTAAATTTATAACCCTTTTCCTTGATTTTTTCAAAGGTGGTAAGGTCATCAAACACTTCGTTTGTGGTGTATATATGCTTTACGTTAGAGCTTTCGATAAGCTTTTGGGGAGTGATGCCGTTTGCCAAAATATAGGCGTTACATTCATCCCAAATAGCCTCGGCGTTTTCGGCGTTGATTTCGGTTGTGCAACCGAAAAACTCTGCAAGCTCAACCTGTGACCAATGGTAAAGAGGGTTGCCGAATGCGGTACCAAGAACCGAGCAGTAGGTGATAAACTTTTCCTTGTTGGAAGCGTCACCTGTGATAAAATGCTCATTTATGCCGTAGTTACGCATAAGACGCCACTTATAGTGGTCACCTGCAAGCCAAATTTCAAAAACGTCGGAAAAAGGCTTGTTTTCAAGAATCTGCTTTTCGGGAAGATGACAATGATAATCGAAAATAGGCATATTTTTAGCATAGCCATAATAAAGGTCTTCTGCAGTTTTAGTGTTAAGTAAAAAATTCTTCTTAATGTAGCTCATAGTAAGCTCCTTTATAATGTTACTCCATCTTTAAAGATGGCAATATCGCAGTATCCGTTTTCTTCACTCTTGGGTTTTGCGCCTTCCGCAACCTTTAGGCAAAGTTCAAATAGTTTTTGGCCTTCTTCACCCATATCAGCGCCTTCCAAAAGCACACCTGCATTAAAATCAATCCAGTGGGGCTTTTTCTTTGCGAGTACCGGATTAGTTGAAATTTTAAGTGTGGGAACAGGGGCTGAAAGGGGAGTGCCACGACCTGTTGTGAACAAAATCATGTGAGCACCCGAAGCGGCAAGATTGGTTACTGCAACCATATCGTTTCCGGGGCCGTTAACAAGGTAAAGTCCACCGTCTTTTTCAGGTCTTTCACCAAAGTTCAAAGCGCCTGTGAGGGGAACTTTTCCTGCTTTTTGAACACAGCCGAGAGATTTTTCCTCCAAGGTGGAAATACCGCCTGCAATGTTACCGGGAGAGGGATTGTCGGAAATACCTTCACCATGGTCGATAAAATACTGGCGGAAAGCCTTGATCATATTAGCGGCAGAGTCAAAGACATCCTTGTTCACGCTTCTTGATAACAAAAGCTGTTCAGCACCGAATACCTCAGGGATTTCGGACATAAGCACTGTGCCACCATATTCTGCAAAATATTCCATAGCACGGCCTACAAGGGGATTGGCGGTAATTCCGCTATATCCGTCAGAACCACCGCACTTAACGGCAATTTTGAGCTTAGATACAGGAATATCGGTTCTTTCGTCCTTTTCCATAAGAGCTTTAAGTTCGTCGATTATTGCCATTCCTTCGGCAATTTCGTCCTCACAATCCTGAATGTTAAGGAAACGAACACGTTCTTTATCATAATCGCCAAGAACGGTCTTCATAAGAGAAATTCCGTTTTCTTCACAACCAAGACCAAGCACAAGCACACCGCCTGCATTGGGATGATGGATAAGACCGCCGAGTATTTTCTGTGTGTTCAAAAGGTCACCGCCGAGCTGTGAACAGCCGTAAGGATGACAAAGAGTTTTGCCACCGCATTTTTGAGCAAGTTCCTTTGCAACGTCGTTAATGCAACCAACAGTGGGTATAATCCAAAGCTCGTTTCTGATGCCAACCTCACCGTTTTTGCGAAGATAACCTTTAAAGGTTGCGGTCTTTCCGCCAACCTTGGCAGTTTCGGCAGGGATATACTCCCAGTCACCGGTTCCTGAAAGGTTTGACTTGAGGTTTTTGGGCGAAACCTTTTCACCCGCCTTTATATCTTCGGTTGCATGACCGATGGGGAAGCCGTATTTAATAACGTTTTCGTCCTTTTTAATGTCCCTAAGGGCATATTTATGACCGTCGTCACGAACTTCAACAATGTCGGAAGGATGTATCTGCATTATGCTTCAACCTCCTCTAAAAGATCGGAAAGGTCACAACCCCAGAAAGCCTCGTTTGCCAAAATTTCGGCAACAGATTTATTCTTCATAAATTCCATAACTGCGGGGTCGTCATTGGGCTGACCAACTTTGTAAAATTCAATAAGTTTCTTAAGTGCGAACACAAGGTGCTTAGGATAGCTTCCGAAACGATTTTTATATTCGAGTACAGAAGGAAGTACACGAACCTTATATTTACTTACCGAGTTGAGCGCGATGGAAGAAAGATAATGCTTTATGTAAGGGTTGGAGAAACGGGTAAGCACGTTTTCTGCATAGTCAACAAGCTCGTTCTTAGGCAAATCAAGTGTGGGTATGATTTCATCAAAGAGACAAGTGCGAACAAAACCGCGCATATCGTCGTCATCCATGCAAGATTTTACAGTTTCAAAGCCCGAAAGCAAAGCAAAGGGTACCATAGAGGTATGAGCACCGTTAAGGATGCGTACCTTTCTGGTGCGGTATTTCTCAAGGGCATCTTTTGTGATAATAACATTGAGTCCTGCTTTGCTAAAGGGAAGCTCTTTTTCAAGG
>JAZNEE010000067.1:0-2133 GCA_045588405.1 Acutalibacteraceae bacterium | reverse complement strand
GTTCATAAAATAGCGGTAGCTCTGATCGTGAGTGCCATCGAGTCCCTCGTATTCGTCGAGGTTAACTGAGGTTACGGTCGAAAAGTCGATTTCGCCTGCGAGATTTTTCTCAACAAGCTTTTTGTAGGTGCCAACGGGGGTTGAACCTGTTGCAAGGCCCAAAACGCAGTTAGGCTTCATAATGATTTGTGCCGCAATAATATCGGCTGCCTTTGCGCTTAATTCTTCATAAGTTTTAACGGTAATGAATTTCATAAATAAACTCCTTTATTCAGCTTTATGACCTCTTGCAATTATTTTTGCTATAATTCGGTCAACATATTCTTCACAGTTTTCCTCACTTTCAACCATAACGCGAACCACGGGTTCGGTTCCGCTTTGGCGAAGCAAGGCTCTGCCTTTGCCGTTGATAAGCTTTTCCACAGCTTTAAGTTCTTCCAACACTTCGGGGTCGGTGGTTGCTGCTTCTTTGCTTTGTACTCTAATATTCTTGGTTATCTGAGGATAGAGCTTGACGGGTTTTGCCAGTTCATAAAGCGATGATTTTTGGTCGCAAATTTCTTCGGTGACCATAATTGCGGTCAAAAGACCGTCACCTGTCGTGGCATACTTTTTAAGGATTATATGACCCGATTGCTCTCCGCCTAAGGAGTAATCGTTATCCTGCATACATTCATACACAAAACGATCGCCAACTGCGGTTTGAGCACAGTTCATACCTGCTTCTTCCAAACTCTTTACAAAACCGCTGTTAGACATAACGGTGGCAACAACGGTGTTATTGTTAAGCATTCCGCGTGATTTAAGACGCTTGCCCAAAATGTAAAGAATCTTATCTCCGTCAACTATATTTCCGTTGCCGTCAACCGCAATACAACGGTCACAGTCTCCGTCGAAAGCAAAACCTAAATCAAGGTGTTGCTCTTTAACAATACGGCAAAGGTTCTCAATGTGGGTTGAACCACAGTCTTTGTTAACGTTAAGTCCGTCGGGGTCGTCACCCAAGACAACCAGTTTTGCACCCAAAGCACCGAAAACCTGACGGGCAATCATCCAGGAAGCACCGTTGGCACAGTCAAGTCCGATTGTAAGGTTCTTATAAGAATGAGATGCAAGAGAAATAAGATAAGCAACATAGCGGTTTCTGCCTGAAACATAGTCAACAATGCAACCGATACGCTCTCTTGTGGCTAAGGGGAGATCGTCACCCGAAACACCAAGGGCTGAAAGGTTGCCATCGATATAAGCTTCAATGAGCGCTGTTGTTTTATCATCAAGCTTTTCACCATAACGGTTAATAACCTTAATGCCGTTGTCATAAAACGGGTTGTGAGATGCAGTAATCATAATACCGCAATCAAACTCATCAATACGTGTGGCATAGGAAACGCTGGGGGTGGTGGTAACGTGAAGCATATAAGCATCAGCGCCCGAAGCGGTTATACCTGCAACGATTGAATATTCGAGCATATAACTTGAACGTCTTGTGTCTTTACCGATAACGATTTTGGCGCGATAGCCGGGCTTTTGTTGACCGGAAAGAACTGAAGAGTAATACCAACCTAAAAAGCGGCCAACCTTATAAGCCTGCATTGAGGTGAGATTGCAGTTAGCTTCACCTCTGAATCCGTCGGTGCCGAAGTATTTAAGCTTTGTGCCGTCGACAGGCTCGTTACACTTAAGAGAAATATTGTCTTGAAGCAAAGTGTCGGTTGTAACATTGAAAAGTGAGCAAAGTTGCAACACCTTGTCAATCTGGGGCAAAGCTTGACCCATTTCCCATTTTGAAACCGATTGACGAGAAACGTCCATTTTTTCCGCAAGTTGTTCTTGTGAAATTCCAGCTGCGGTTCTTAAATTTGTGATTTTTTCACCTATAGTCATGCCAAAACTCCTTAAATTTCTTTAATAAGAATGCTTTGATGCTACCATATATATATATTATAGCATTACACCTCAATAATATCAAATACTTATTTTAATGACAACCAAGTTTTCTTTGAAGTTTTGGAAACCAAAGGTTGCAAAAAGGAATCAAATTTACAAAACAGTATATGTAAAAGGACAAAAAGCGAATTAAATACAGTTATAACTGCAAATAAAAGTTTACTAATCACTCTAAATTCAGCAATT
>JAZNEE010000066.1:0-13694 GCA_045588405.1 Acutalibacteraceae bacterium | reverse complement strand
ATCAAGAGTAGAGATGAATACACGGCCGTCTTCCTCGATGTTGATAACACACTCGAAGAGCTCCTGAAGCTTCTGAATGACCTTGCCCTGCTTACCGATAACGTCACCGATCTTCTCGGGTGCGATGGTCATAGCAAGCATCTTGGGAGCGAACTTGGAAAGCTCTGCTCTGGGTTCAGCAATTACGGGAAGCATAATTTCGTCAAGAATATAGTTTCTTGCTTTGTTGGTCTTTGCAAAAGCCTCTTTAATGATTTCGGGAGTAAGACCGTGAACCTTGAGGTCCATCTGGATAGCGGTGATACCTTTTTTGGTACCTGCTACCTTAAAGTCCATATCGCCGTAGAAGTCTTCAAGACCCTGAATATCAACCATGGTCATAAAGTCGCCGTGAACACCTTCGTCACCGGTGATAAGACCACAGGAAATACCTGCAACGGGAGCTTTGATGGGAACACCTGCTGCCATAAGCGAAAGGGTAGAACCACAAACAGAACCCTGTGAGGTAGAACCGTTGGAAGAAAGAACTTCGGATACTACACGGATGGTGTAGGGGAACTCTTCAACCGAGGGGATAACGGGCAACAAAGCACGCTCTGCCAATGCACCGTGACCAATCTCACGACGGCCGGGGCCACGTGAAGGCTTGGTTTCACCAACGGAATAAGAGGGGAAGTTGTAGTGATGGATGTATCTCTTTTCAACCTCTTCGTCAAGACCGTCGAGTTTTTGTGCTTCCGATACAGGTGCCAAAGTGGTAACCGAGAGAACCTGAGTCTGACCACGGGTGAACATACCCGAGCCGTGTACTCTGGGAAGAAGGTCTACCATAGCGTTAAGGGGACGAATTTCGTCAATGCTACGTCCGTCAACACGCTTGTGCTCATCTTTAAGCCATGCACGTACTACGTGCTTCTGAACGAGGTACATAATCTCGTCGAGTTTTGCTTCGCATCCTTCAAAACGCTCGTCAAATTTTTCATGAACAGCGTCGTAGATAGGAAGAAGAGCAGCGTCGCGAACGTTTTTATCATCGGTATCAAGAGCCTTCTTAACGTCTTCGATGCAGAAAGCCTCGATCTCAGCCATAATAGCGGGATCGGGATCGTTAGAAACGAAGTCGAACTTAGGCTTGCCGATTTCAGCAACGATGCCGTTGATGAATGCTACAACCTCTTTGTTAACGTCGTGAGCCTTCATAATAGCGTCGAACATTACGTCGTCGGGGATTTCATTACCGCCAGCTTCGATCATTGCAACGAGTTCGCCGGTAGAAGCAACGGTAACGTCCATCTCGCTCTTTTCTCTCTGCTCGAGAGTAGGGTTGATAACGATTTCGCCATCAACAAGGCCAACCTTAACACCGCTGACAGGACCTGCCCACGGAATATCAGAAATAGCGATAGCGGCAGAAACACCGATCATTGCGGTGATTTCGGGGCTGCAATCGGGGTCAACAGCCATAACGGTAGCAACAACCGAGCAGTCGTTTCTCATATCCTTAGGGAACAAAGGACGGATGGGACGGTCGATGCAACGGCCTGCCAAAATAGCTTTTTCACTGGGTCTTGATTCTCTTCTCTGGAAAGAACCGGGGATACGGCCTACAGAGTACATTTTTTCTTCATAGTCAACCGACAAGGGGAAGAAATCAACACCTTCTCTGGGCTTTGCAGATGCGGTAACGTTACAAAGAACGGCAGTTTCACCGTAGGTTGCAAGGATAGACGCATTGGAAAGACCGCACATCATACCGGTTTCCAACTTCAAAGGTCTGCCTGCAAGTGTGGTTTCATAAACCTTGTGATTTGTGAATTCGAGTTTTCCACTCATGCTCATTTTTCATTTCCTCCATTTTTTTAATTCTTTTAAAATTACGGGGGTGTGAGTTTAGCAATAGACTCACCGTCTAAATTTTAGGCGGTCAGTCAACTGCTAAAGCGACGCACACCCCGTTTTTTAACCATGAAATTTTTTCTGCAAATAACTAAAACAAGCCGACCGGAATAAACCGGTCGGCACAGTTTTAAATTACTTACGGAGTCCGAGTTTTGCTACGATTGCACGGTATCTCTCAATATCCTTCTTCTGAAGGTATGCGAGAAGGTTACGTCTGTGACCAACCATCTTAAGCAAACCGCGGCGAGAATGATGGTCATGAGTATTGGCCTTCAAATGCTCGGTAAGCTCGTTGATGCGGCGGGTCAAAACAGCAATCTGAACTTCGGGAGAACCGGTGTCGCCCTCGTGCATAGCATACTCTGCAATAATCTGCTGCTTTTCTTCTTTAAGCATTGTACTTTCACCCTTTCTGAAGATTTTACGCCGTTGCCCGAGCAAAAGGTTGGTGAATTCCTTTTAAAAAGGCTTACTCCTTAAACACAGGTCACGGTATTTCGGTCAGCCTACACTGACGCTTTGAAATTATATCACAAACTTTTCTGTTTGTAAAGAAAAATTTTATTATTTTATAATTTTTTATTTTCCGTTATTAAAAGCACAAACAACACTTAAAATATTTTGCTCAAAAAATTCACGGCAAGGCATAAAACAACGCCAAGTAAAGTGGGTAAAACGGCAGCTAAGAGCATCATTTTTTTGCTTCCCGTTTCCTTTTTAACGGTAAGCAACGCTGTTGCGCAAGGCCAATGAAACAAAGAAAAAATAACCGTGTTTATAGCTGTCACGGCGGTCCAACCGTTGCTTTGCAAAATATGTTTTATCATAATTAAATCGTTCATTTCGGTTAAATTCTGGTTGTTGCAATAAGCCATCAAAGCAATAGGCAACACAATTTCGTTTGCGGGCAGTCCTAAAATAAAAGCCATAATTATTATGCCATCAAGCCCTAAAATTTTTCCGAAAGGGTCTAAAAAGTCTGATATTAAAATTAGCAGACTTGTACCGTTTATGAAGGTGTTTGAGATAATCCAAATCAAAGCTCCCGCAGGGGCAGCAACCGTTATTGCTCTGCCTAAAACCGAGAGTGTGCGGTCGAAAACCGAGCGAATAAGCGTTTTGGCTATCTCGGGTCGACGGTAGGGAGGCATTTCAAGCGCGAATGATGAAGGAGTGCCTTTAAAGACGGTTTTTGAGAGCAAGAGGGTTGTCAGAAAGGTTCCAAGTATACCTAAAAGTATTACGGCTGTGAGATAAAGTGCCGACATCAATTTGCCGAAAGCACCCACACTACCCACAAAAAATAGCGTTATTAGGGTGATGATGGCAGGAAAACGGCCGTTGCAAGGTACAAGGCTGTTGGTTATAATCGCTAGCATTCTTTCGCGTGGTGAATCAATTATTCTAGCCCCTACTATGCCTGCACAGTTACAACCAAAGCCCATCGACATTGTGAGAGCTTGCTTTCCACAAGAACCGCAAAGCTTGAACGGTCGGTCGAGGTTATATGCGATTCGTGGCAAAAAGCCTGAATCTTCAAGCAATGTGAAAAGTGGGAAGAAAATTGCCATAGGAGGCAACATAACCGAAATTATCCACGAAACCACTTTAAAAACACCCGAAACGAGTATCCCGTAAAGCCATTTGGGAGTGTTTATACCCAAAAGCAGATTGCCGAATTTGTTTTCCAAACTCGAAAATAGGTTCGACAGCCATTCGGAAGGGTAGTTTGCACCCGTGACGGTTATCCAAAAAATCAGCGCCAAAAGAAGCATCATAAAGGGATAAGCGGTGTATTTGCCTGTGAAAAGTCGGTCTAATCGACGGTCGGTCTGACTGTATCCGGAGTTTAGTTTGTTTATTGCATTTTCGACTATTTGCTCGGATTTTTTATAAATGCAAGAGGCTATTTCTTTTTCCAAATCTTCTTTCCCGATTTTATTCGCGAGCAAATAATTTTGTGCAGTTTTCAGCGCATTGTTTAGTTTTTTATCATTTTTTATGCTGTCGGCAGATTTCTTTAAAAACTCGGCACCTTCTGTGAGTAGTTTTATCCCAAAAGCACGGCTTTTTGCACCAAACAAAGGCTCGGTGGCGGGTTTTAGAATAAGTAATGCGTTTTCTATTTTTTGCGAGTACCTGAGGGGTGCTTTTGAGGTGGTCAAAGTGTCTTTTTGACACATCGAATCAACCGCTGTTATAAGTTTTGCTAAGGTTTTCTTTTTCTTGGCAACGGTGCCGATAACGGGTATACCAAGGCGCTGTTCTATAAGCGGAAGGTCTACCGTTATGCCTTTTCTTTCGGCTTCATCAAGCAAATTTACGCACAAGATGGCATTGCTTGTGATTTCTAAAATTTGAAGTACTAAAAACAAATTTCGTTCAAGCACCGAGGCATCACAAACGATTATAACGGCATCGTAATCGGAAAAGCACAAAAAGTCGCGAGCAACCAGTTCTTCGGCTGAATGTGCCGATAGAGAATAGGTGCCGGGAATATCGATAAGCAAGCGGTTTTTGCCACCAAACGTGCATTTTCCAACAGCCGTTGAAACCGTTTTTCCCGACCAGTTGCCCGTGTGCTGATTCATTCCCGTAAGGCTGTTGAAAAGGGTGCTTTTGCCGACGTTTGGGTTGCCTGCAAGGGCTATTGTTATTGAATTTTCATTATTATCAAATTTTAAATCTCGGTGGTTTGCAAAACGCCCTACCGAGTGGCTTGTGAGTCCCAATAGGATACACCTCTTATAGTAATTCAATGGTTATATGTCGACTGTCTTCGTGCCTTAAAGCGATAACGGCACCTCTTATAAGATATGCCACAGGGTCGCCCAATGGACTTTCACCCACACATTCGACAACAGTATCGGGCAAAAGCCCCATATCAAGCATTCTTTGGCATAAAACTCCGCGGAGTAACACCTGTTTTACGAGGCATTTTTCTCCGTTTTGTAATTGATTCAATGTTGTTTTTTGCATTTTTAATGTCCCTTCAAGGTTTTCACAATATGCTATTACCATAATATTCAAGGGTGAATGCGGTGTGAAAATAAAAAAAGACCTTCGCAAACAAATCTTGCGAAGGCCTTTAAAGTTTAATTATTTTTTGCCAAGTTCTTTGGTTCGCTTAAACGATTCTGAAACGGCATCGACAACGGTGCCTCTAAATCCTTTAGCTTCAAGGTTTCTCACGCCCTCAATGGTGCTTCCTGCGGGACTGCAAACGGCATCCTTCAAGGCTTCGGGATGACGGCCTGTTTTAAGCACCGTTGCGGCGGCACCCTCAACCGTTGCGGCGGCATATTTAAGCGCTTTTTCTCTCGGCAAGCCTGCTTTAACACCGCCGTCGGCAAGCGCTTCTATGAACATATAAACAAAGGCGGGTCCGCAACCCGAAACGGCACTGCCTGCATCAATAAGGCTTTCGGGAATTTCGTCAAGCTCGCCTGCAGTTTTAAATCCGTCAAGAAACTCTTGTTTCTCCTCATCGGTAACAAGGCTGTTGCAGGTGTAAAGTATCATACCTTTTGAAACCTCTGCAGGGGTGTTGGGCATAATGCGAATAACGGGAACATCAAACCCCAAAGTTTCGGCAATGCTTTTGGTGTCAACACCTGCTGCCATTGAAATCAGTATAAAACGATCGGTTCTTTCCTTTAAAGCAGGTGCAATTTCGTTTAAAACAAGCGGTAAAATCTGAGGTTTTACACCGAGTACAACAAACCTTGAACATTTGGCCAAATCGATGGCAGAGGCAGTTGTTGGTACCTCTAAAACACTTGCCAATTTTACGGATTTTTCCGTATCTTTATCAAAAATTTTGATATCGTTGCAACTTTTTCTTACAGCGGTGCATAAAACACCACCCATATTTCCGCAACCGATAAATCCATATTTACTCATTTTTTCACCTTTTAACGGATGTGACCGTTACCCTTTATAATGTATTTATACGAGGTAAGTTCTTTAAGTCCCATAGGACCTCTTGCGTGAAGTTTTTGGGTCGAAATTCCCATTTCACAGCCAAGTCCAAATTCGCCTCCGTCGGTAAAACGGGTTGAGGCATTGACGTAAACTGCGGCGCTGTCGATAAAACTTGTGAATTTATTGGCAGTAGCCTCGTTTTCGGTGACAATGGCTTCGCTGTGTCCGGTTGAATGAGCCCTAATGTGCTTTATTGCCTCATCAACGTCACTTACAACCTTTACCGCAAGGATAAAGTCCAAAAACTCGGTGTCAAAATCGTTTTCACCGGCAATTACACCATTGATAATCTTCGATGCTTTTTCGCAAAGTCTTAACTCAACCTTGTTGGCAGAACGGTCATCGGACAAACACTTTTTAACAAGCGGTAAAAATTCGTTGGCAATGCTTTCGTGAACCAACAAAACCTCGGCGGCATTGCAGACAGAGGGACGACTTGTTTTAGCATTTTCAACAATTTTAATTGCTTTTTCAAGGTCGGCATCCGCATCAACAAAAATGTGGCAAATGCCTGTGCCGGTTTCGATGCAGGGCACCTTGGCATTTTCAACGCATGAACGGATAAGTCCTGCGCCACCACGGGGAATAAGCATATCGATTTTGCCCGTAGCCGTCATAAGCTCGGTTGCACTCTGCCTTGTTGTGTCGGTTACAAGACCAATGGCGTCTTCGGGGAATTTGGCATTTTTAAGACCTTCTTTTAAAGCGGCGACAATAGCCTTATTGGAGTTTATCGCTTCTTTACCGCCACGAAGTATGCAAGCGTTACCGCTTTTCAGCGCTAAAGCCGCGGCGTCGGAAGTGACGTTTGGACGACTTTCGTAAATCATTGCAAGCACACCCAAAGGAACCGAAATTTTTGCAATTTTAAGTCCGTCTTTACGGGTTTCGGTTTCCAAAATTCGTCCAACGGGGTCGGGGAGAGCAACAACGTCTAAAAGCGAATCAGCCATGGCATCAATTCTTGCATCGGTCAATGTCAAACGGTCGATCATAACGGGGGATATATGCTCTTTTGCTGCTTCAATATCGAGTTTGTTGGCAGCAAGAATTTCGGCTTTATGGTTTCTTAATGCGTTGCTCATTTCCTTTAATGCAAGGTTTTTATGCTCGGAATCGGTAACGGCAACGTCATATTTTGCCTTAACGGCGTTTTCAATAATCTGTGCGGTAGTCATTTTTATTTCCTTCCAAAAAATTTGGTGCCAATGGGCTTGCCTTCGGCAATATCGTAAAGTATATCGGGATTGCTGCCGTCGGTTATAACAATATCGGTGCCGTTCTTCATACAAATTTCGGCGGCGTGAAGCTTGGTTGCCATTCCGCCTGTTCCAAGTTCAGAGCCTGCGGATCCACCTAAAGCTTTAATTTCATCGGTCAACTCAAAAACCTCGGGAATAAGCTTTGCATCAGCGTTTTTGTGGGGGTCAGCAGTGTAAAGTCCTTTAATGTCGGACAAAAGTATGAGCAGGTCGGCATCGGTGCCTGTGGCAACAATGGCTCCCAAAGTGTCGTTATCGCCAACCGCAATTTCCTCGGTTGCAACGGTATCGTTTTCATTGATAACAGGCAAAGCACCCATTTCGAGCAAACGGTTCATGGTGTTGCGGAAGTTTTTATAGCGGGTTTCGTTTTGCAAGTCACTTCCTGTGAGCAAAATCTGAGCTATTGTGTGGCCATATTCCGAAAAATATTTATCGTATGTATACATAAGCTCGCATTGTCCAACGGCTGCTGCTGCCTGTTTGGTGGGCATATCGTGGGGTTTTTCACGAAGTGATAATTTTCCAACACCCATACCTATAGCGCCCGATGACACAAGAATCATCTCGTGGCCTGCATTTTTAAGGTCGCTTATTACCTTGCAAAGATTTTCAAAATGGCGGATGTTGATGTTTCCGTTTTTGTGGGTCAGCGTTGACGTGCCAACCTTTATAACTATACGCATAAGAAGACCTCCGTCTGCTTAATATTTTAACACATTAACGTATTATAGCACCAAACTTCCGATTTAGCAACATATTAATAATGTTAAATTATTATAAACATAGCGTTAAATTTATGTTTTTTATTGATTTTTTTGGTATTTGGTGGTATTATAATTTGGTAATTTTTTATCAGAGGTGTCTTTGTTGGATAAATTTTTAAGTTTTCTGTCAAATTTTGAAATCCTTTGGAAAAATCTTGGCGAATTTGAGCTTGGAAACGTCGTTATGCTTCTTATCGGCGGTTTGCTAATTTTTCTTGCTATCAAAAAGGAAATGGAACCCACCTTGCTTTTGCCTATGGGTTTTGGAACACTTTTGGTAAACATTCCGTTTTCAGATGCATTGACCGGTCCTATTAAAGATCTTTATTATGCCGGTATTGCCAATGAGTTGTTCCCGTTGCTTTTGTTTATAGGTATCGGTGCAATGATTGACTTTGGTCCGTTGCTTTCCAATCCTAAATTGATGCTTTTCGGTGCAGCAGCTCAGTTTGGTATATTCTTCACCTATTTTATGGCAAGAATGTTCTTCCCCAACGTTGACGCAGCTTCAATTGCCATTATCGGTGCGGCTGATGGCCCCACCTCTATTGCAGTTGCCAACACCTTGGGCTCACAATATGTTGGAGCAATAACCGTTGCGGCTTATTCTTACATGGCTCTTGTTCCTATTATTCAGCCGCCTGTTATCAAGCTTCTCACAACCCGTAAGGAAAGACTTATCCGCATGCCTTATGAACAGAAGTCGGTTTCCAAAACAACCAGAATTTTGTTCCCCATTGTTATAACCATCGTTGCATCGGCAATTATTCCGCAAGCAACAGGACTTGTAGGCTTCCTTATGTTCGGTAACCTTATAAGAGAATGCGGTGTTCTTGATTCGCTTTCCGAAACCGCACAAAAAGTGCTTGCAAACCTTATCACAATCTTCTTGGGTCTTACCGTTGCGTTTAATATGACCGCCGAAAAATTCTTAAAAGTAGACACCTTGCTCATTATGGGCCTTGGACTCATTGCTTTCATCGTCGATACCGCAGGTGGCGTGTTGTTTGCAAAGTTCCTCAACCTCTTCCTTAAAAAGAAGATCAACCCTATGATTGGCGCCGCAGGTATTTCGGCATTCCCAATGTCGGGCAGAATTGTTCATAAAATGGGAATTAAGGAAGATCCGCAGAACTTCTTGCTTATGCATTCTATGGGCGTAAACGTTTCGGGTCAGATTGCCTCGGTTATCGCCGGTGGTATTATCCTCAATTTCTTCTTTGCTTAATGGAGGTATAGTAATATGAATGAAACTACAAACGAAACTCCAAATCTTATTTCCGGTAACCCCAATCTTATTTCCGGCAACCCCAATGCTTCTGAGAACGTCACTTCTGACGAAACAAGCTCTGTAGAGAGCACGATCGACACAAGCTCATTAGAGTCAACCAACTCGGAGGCAACATCTTCTGTCGAGGGAATGGAATGGCATCCTAAGGAGGCTATCGGGGTTTTACCAAAAGCGGGTGTTGGAATGGTTGTTATTTTCGCAATCATCGGTGTCATCATCGTTACCACCACTTTGTTGAGCAAAATCACCTCGAAAAAGAAAGATAAATAATTAACGCATAAGCTAAAGACCTTGAAGATCATTCTTCAGGGTCTTTTGTTGTTTTTGTACATTTAAGAGATGTTTTTTATATCAAATCATACAAAATTATGTTTATGATCAAAACATGCTTGCAAAGAAACCCGACTAATGTTACAATCAATGTAACGATTATGTTTAATGAAAGGTTTTTAACAAAATGAAAGATTTGACATTAAAAGTACGCAATCTTTTTGCGGCTGCTGTGGCAGTGATTTTGCTTGTTTCGTCGTTTGTTTTGCCTGTTTCGGCAGTTGCAACGGCAAGTTCGAAAATTTCTGAGTATGTTTGTGATTTTGAGGGTAATTATTCGTTGCCGGTTGGCGGAAGCATAGAACAATCGGATAATGGCAATGCTTTGAGATTTAAGGTTGACACTTCGGCTATCACTCACCGCTTTGAAATTTTCAATTCCAACAATGGTGAACTAAAGCTCAACGACGGAAGTGTTTATTCTGTTAAGATTTCTTATAAGGTTGAAAATATTTCCGCATCGGTTCAGTCGGATATAAAGACCAGCATTAACCTCGTAAGGACCGACGGAAAAACCGATAACCTTGTTAAAGTGAAGTCTTTCCCCGATTCAACATATAAGCCTGGTGATAAGACCGGTTGGGTCACTGCATCGGTTGTTTTCAAGGTTACTCTTTCGGATTCTCCGGAATTCAACCGCCTTGCAATCAACGTTATTTCACCCTCCAATGCAAAAACTCCCACGGGTGATGCAACATACATTTGGTTTGATGATATTGTTGTTACCGAGTGTAACAGTAACACCAAAACACTTGATTTCCAATCCAACGGCGGAAGCTATTGCGATGTTATAATGGCTCAATCCGGTGAGAAAATAACACTTCCCACACCTTCGCGCGACCTTTATGATTTTGCAGGCTGGTATACCGACTCTGATCTTACTAAAAAGTTCAAGTCCGATAAAATGCCTTCGGGACTCATCACTAAGCTTTATGCCTCTTGGAAGGCTTCGGCTTCTGCTATCAAGGTGGAGTTTACCGATGCTTATGACGAGAGTGTCGTTATGATGGTTGGCAGACCTGGGGATACACTCGCGTTGCCTACACCAACTCGTCGCGATTTCCATTTTGCAGGTTGGTATCTCGATAAAAAGCTTACCACCAAATGCGAATATACTACATTCCCCGATGCCAGCGTGATGCTTTATGCAAAGTGGGAGGTTGTTCCGTTCTTCTGCGACTTTGAAGACAAAGAGGCTTACGGAAATCCCAACGACAATACACTTACTAAGCGTTGCGAAATTTCCGACGCGGAAGCATTGCACGGCAAAAGCGCACTTTCTTATAATTATTGGAAGGGTTCTAATGCCGATGTTGCGTATCGTTGGGCTGCAATCGGCGGCGTTTTGCTCATAAACGAGTATGGCGAAGCGTTCCAGGCCGTTCCGGGTGCAACATATACCATCAAATTTAAATATAAACTCAACAAGGTTGACGTTAAGAATCAAGGTAACGACAGAGGTTCGTTTGGCGTTACCCTTGCCAGAGAAACAGGCGCTTGGGACAATCGTGCTGTTATAATAGATGGCTTTAAAGATAAATCTGTCAACTATAACAAGAGCGACGCTGGTACCGGTTGGAAACAAGGAAAGCTTACCTTTGTGGCTGAACCTCTTGGTGGAAGTATTGACAATTCTTATGTATACCTTGGTATAGCAGGCGATGCAGAGCTTGTGATTGATGATCTTTATATTTACCGTGTTGATAAAAAGGCCACTTACGATGGAAAATGTGTTATCAACTTTGATTCTCAAGGCGGTAGCCATTGTGAAACCGCAAGGGGTGAAATAGGCGAGACCATCACAATGCCGGCCAATCCCGTTCGTGAAGGCTATAATTTTTTAGGTTGGTGCATCGATCCAGAAGGTGAAGAGTTCTTCACGGATGATAAGTTTGTTAACGTATATCGAAAACTTTATGCCGCTTGGGGTCGCATTGATGCAGAAACCCCGGAAGACAAGCCGAATAACAAACCGGTTGGCGAGCCGGTCGACAAACCGACCGATGTAGACGTAGACACCCCCAAGGACGATGGTGACAACATGATGTTGTACATCATAATAGGTGTTGGCGCATTAGTGGTTATTGCCGGCGTCGTTATAGCGGTTGTTGTTATCAAAAAGAAGAAAAATAAATAATTGAATTTAGGGTCACCGCGACGATTAAAAAGCGGTGACCTTTTTTTGTTGCTAAAAAATGTTGTCAAGAGGGGCCAACTGGCTTTGAAAATTTGACAAATTTGATTAAAATCGTCACTAAAACCAAAATTGTCAAATTACACAATTACTATTAGTGGATTTTGGTGAAAAAAATGCAACAAAACGCTTGCATTTGGAAAAACGATTTGTTATAATGTGGATAAGAGTGAGTATCTGTCTGCATTTTTATGTTTGATTTGATTTACGGCTCAGAAGAACATATTTCCAGAAGGAGAATTTTTATGATGACAAGAAACATCAGAAAAGTCGTCAGCATCATTTGTGTTGTTGCAATTTTGATGTCGCTTTGTGTTGTGTCAATGCTCAACCAAGGCTCGGCATTCTCTGCAAACGGTGTTCCCGTTGGCAACACTTTAAAGCTCGACTTTGAAGACAAAACAGGTATTTCGGACGGCTATACCGACGATGTAAATACCCTCTATGTTACCGATCCCGGCGATCCCAACAATACTGTTGTAAAGATCGAAGCGGCCAACTCGACCAAAAACATTGAAATCGGTAATGCTGGTTGCACAACCTTAGATGGTAGCGATGCATTCTCTATGCAGCCCAACACCACCTATAAGATTGCTTTCGATTTCAAGGTTGCAGCAGGCAGTCATGGATCTCTTAGTGGATACGGCGCCAACAGATTGGCTCTCCAGGTTCTCAGAGGTACTCAGTCCTCTAGCGGAACATCCAGTATAGCAGCTCATATTTATGGTGTTGACCCCAGAGTTAACCCTGAGACCACTACTGTTGGTTCTTCGAACATCAAGGTTAACGTTTTGGCAGCTGATACTGCATGGCAGAAGTGTGAAGCCATTTACACTACCGGTGCAACCGTTGATAAGGATAACCTTTATATTGCTGCACCATACATTGCAAATGTTTTCATCAACAATGCAACCTTCTACATTGATAACGTTACTATTGATGTTGTTGACAGCGTTAACGATGATGACGGTGCCGATCTTAACAACACTTATGTGTTCAACTTTAAAGAGGATAAGACCAACGATTATTGGAATCCTGTAGACTATAAGTACTTATCCAACAGTGATAAAGATCTTTCTTATGCTGCTGCAGACGGCTTGCATTTCACCGTAACATATGCTGGTGCAACTGTTACTACCGATGCACAGCAGCGCCAAAAGGCATATCTTTACGATAAAGACAACGGCGGATACTTCCAGCTCAAAAAAGGTGCTATGTATTCTGTAAAGGTTAAATACAAATTACTTGAGTTGGGCAGCAACAATGTTACCATCGGTCTTGTTCATTCAAAGGCAGGCGGAGCTGATCCTAAGAGACCTCCCCACCTTGCTGGCGGAGACCATAAGTTTGGCGGTATCAGTGAAAACGCATTTGTTCAACATACTGCTACAACATCCGATTGGCAGTATCTCGACGTTTCATTCACTGCAGACGATGTAACCGCTGACACCTTCCTTGCAATCGCTGCTCATGGTTCTGACACCAACGCTAACAAGTTCCTTATCGAAAGCGTTGAAGTAAAGGAAATCAGAATTAAAGCAGGCGTTGCTATTATCGCTTACGAAACCAATGGCGGTAATGCCCTTGATTTCGATACATTGCCCGCAGGTACCCCAACATCTCAGCTTCCTGTTCCTACCCACAGCAGCTCCTATAAAGGATTTGCAGGTTGGTATTTAGACGCTGAACTTACTCAGCCTGTTGGTGAGACTCTTGAAGCAGGTAACTACACCATTTATGCAAAATGGGCTCAGGATATTTCTGCTGTTACCTTTAATAACTCGGGTGAGATTACC
Source organism: Acutalibacteraceae bacterium (assembly GCA_045588405.1). Taxonomy (GTDB): domain Bacteria; phylum Bacillota; class Clostridia; order Oscillospirales; family Acutalibacteraceae; genus UMGS172. The sequence goes on along the minus strand of JAZNEE010000066.1, from coordinate 171 downwards.
ACTGTAAATCTCGCAAAGGGCACTGTTCTTTCAAGACCCGAGCGTCCCAACTCTAAATTGTTCTTCGATGGCTGGTATTCCGATCTTGCATTTACAAATAAAGTAACTGTTGTTCCTGATTACGACATTACACTTTACGCTAAATACAACTACACTTACATCGGCTTTAAC
>JAZNEE010000065.1:0-9698 GCA_045588405.1 Acutalibacteraceae bacterium | reverse complement strand
AAGCAGTTTTGTAGGATTTAATTTGCTATGACCTCGAAGTCGAGAAAATGCAGAAATACTTTGTGTATTTCAAATTTTCGCGACAAGAACGAATGCAAATTTATCCGAAAAACCAAATTCTCCCTAATCACAACTCCCTAAAGGGTGCTTTTTTATATGCCGTATTTGCCTGTCACAGGGTCTTGGAACAGACCGATTTTTGGCGGACAAAAGGTGAATATAACGAACAGAACACCAATAGCCAAAGCCAAAAGCATAGCCGTTTTTGAGGAAAGGGTGCAGTTGTTGGCAGTTTTTGCTCTGCTTTCCACTATAACCGTTATCGCCGCGGCAATGAAAAATATTGTGATGTTAAACCAATCAGCCGAAAAACCTAAAATTCCTTTATAGGTGTAAAACAAAACGGGTATTGCGATAAGCCCCGAAACAATTCCTTTAAGACTTGCTTGCCAAAAACAACGGCTTTTATTGTATTTACTCGAGAATAAGGTCGCCACAAGAAAAGGGAAGTATAAAAGCTTCATGTGTTCGGCGGTCGACTCGTTGACCCCCGAAAAAGGCGCCACCAAAACGCTTTCACCGCAAATATCATATAAAAAGTGCAACAAAACACCGCCAAGCGAAATAATAATAAACTTCACAATCGGCCACTTTAATTTGATCATACCGCCACCTCTAATTTAATTTATGCGGTGAAAATGGTTTTATGTTTTAAAACACTTGACTTTTGTGTTTTTGGGTGGTATCATTCTTAAAAAGAGAAAACCGATGATTAGGAATAGTAACCTTTTTTATTTGTTTAAAGAGAGTCGCTGGCGGTGGAATGGCGGCAACAAAATTTAAGGCGAATGGACCTATGAGGGCGGCCGAAAGGGGAAACCTTAGTAGAAGCCGACGGAAAGCGACCGTTACAGCGCGATTTGTGTTTTAGCACAAAGCAAAGGTGGGCTTTAAGCCAATTTGGGTGGTACCGCAGGATTTTTTCGTCTTGTCCCTTTTATTTAGGGGCGAGATTTTTTGTTTTTTTAGGAGTTTAGATTATGCTTTTTACAAAACGATGGCGCAAGCCGATAATTGATTGACATTTAATAGCAGATAAAGTATAATGTAGTATATTTTGGAGGAATTAAAAATGAAACTTAACAACGTTGATTTTGATACTTACTTTAACAATTATCCCGATAAAAACGGTTACTTTGGAAAATACGGCGGAGTTTATATTGACGATAAACTCAAAAACGCTATGGCAGAGATCACCGAGGCTTATTTCTCTATCTGTCAGTCGAGAAAGTTTATTGCCGAGCTCAGAAGAATCCGTAAAGAGTTCCAGGGCAGACCCACTCCCGTAACCCACCTAGAAAGACTTTCGGATTACTTGGGTGGTAAGGTTCAGCTTTATGCAAAGCGTGAAGACCTTAACCATTCGGGCGCACACAAGCTCAACCATTGTATGGGCGAGGCTTTGCTTGCAAAATATATGGGCAAGAAAAAAGTTATTGCTGAGACCGGTGCCGGTCAGCACGGTGTAGCTTTGGCAACCGCTGCTGCTTATTTCGGTCTCGAATGCGATATTTATATGGGTTCAGTCGATATCAAAAAACAGGCTCCCAACGTTGCCCGTATGAAGATTTTGGGTGCCAACGTTATCGAGGTTACCCACGGTCTTGCAACTTTGAAAGAGGCTGTTGACGCCGCTTTTGACGCATACAGCAAAGAATATAACGATTGTATTTACTGCATAGGTTCAGTCTTAGGCCCTCATCCGTTCCCCATGATGGTTCGCGATTTCCAGAGCGTTGTCGGAATTGAAGCAAGAGAGCAGTTTATTGATATGACAGGTCATTTGCCTACCTCTATCGTTGCTTGTGTTGGTGGCGGAAGTAATGCTGCAGGTCTTTTCGCAGGCTTCCTTAACGACCCCGTTGATATCTACGGTGTCGAGCCTTTGGGACGTGGCCCCAAGCTTGGCGATCACGCTGCAAGCCTTAAATACGGCACCGAGGGTATCATGCATGGCTTTAACAGTATAATGCTTAAAGATGCAAACGGCGAGCCTGCACCCGTTTACTCGGTAGCAAGCGGTCTTGATTATCCGTCTTCGGGCCCCGAGCATGCATTCTTGCAAGAAATCGGTCGTGTTAAATACGACGTTATCGACGATGAAGAGACTATCGATGCCTTCTTCAAGCTTTCTAAAATGGAGGGTATTATCCCCGCTATTGAAAGTTCACACGCCGTTGCTTACGGTATGAAGCTTGCAAAAACCATGGACCACGGTTCTATTCTCATTAACCTTTCAGGCCGCGGCGATAAGGATATGGATTACGTAATCGAAAATTACGGAATAAGATAAAAAAGATAACAAAAAATCCACTGTGCAACAGCACAGTGGATTTTTATTTTGCATAAATTATTTCTTATCACCCATTGTGAGAACCATAACGGCTTTGATTTTACAAGGTTCTGTCAACAACGCCGATTTTTGTCGCGATATCGCGAAGCTTGTCGCCTTCGATCTCAAAATTCATGATTTCATCAAGGTCGTCGCTTTCAAAAGCGTTTGATATATCATATTCGGTGTGACTAAATAAATTATATGCTTTGCCATCCTTTAAATAATGACCTTCGCAAATACAATGATGTCCGCCGAAGTGAGTTATGGAATAAGCTTTGCCCTTCCATATAAACTCAACTTCGCATCTGCAAGAAAGCAACCATTTTAATTCCGCAGCCGATTCAAAAGCCAACTCATCAACAGCAACAATATTTCTGTGCATAACATTTGTCTCCTTGTAATACTTGAATTCAAGTGCCCTGCATGATAATTATTATAAATTACGGTAAGTAACTGTCACTTGAGTAATAATATCTCGCAAACGTTGTCCGTCGATAACGTATTCTAAAAGTTCGTCGATTGTATCGTAGTAGCAATCGGTGTATTTACCGGGAAATTGCTTTTCTGTGGAGTCACCGGGACCTATTAAAAACTGCTCAGGGGAATCAGATGTTTTACGCATACCCTTAAAAGCCCCAAAACTGTTTCCATTCCATTCAAATTCAATTTCTCCACCGAAATATGCACTCATTTTAAAATCGGATATTGATTCAAAACGGTAATCGTCATAATTAACATTTGTTGTATTTTGCGACATTTCAAATTGCTCCTTATATGATTTGAATTCAGGGGCGCCTGATGGATAGTTAATAGGTGTGCTGAATTCGGGGCGCCCGTTAGACCAATCAATTTTATGGTCGTGCGGATAGGTATGAGCCCAAGGTCTGTTGTGGTCAGTTTCGTGACGCTCCATTTCTGCTCGACCGTCTTGTCCAATTTTTGTTGACCGGTGATATCCTTTTGGGTGGGTCGTTTCTTTAATTTCTCCCGGTTCACCCAAAAGTCTCTCATCATCGGGCTTTTTCGGTTGCCATTCGCCACCGTAGGCACTGCCCATACCTTTTTCTTCTGAAAGAGATGGAATATATCCTCTTTTTATGATTATACCACTATCCTTCGGTAAAGGCAACTCCCCAAGTATATAAGATGCGTAATCTTCAGGGGGATTGCTTTTTTGCTGATATTTCCAAGACGATAATTCATAATCCACAAAAACAATATTTCCATCCATTTCGGGAAAGGGTGTGCTATAGCATATTATTCTTTCGGGTTCAATCTGTCGCAACATTTCGTTATAACCCTTTAAGAAAAAATCTTTTTGGTCTTTATGGTTGCCGTGTTCTGAAACCATATAAGTTGATACTGCGACGGTACTACCTTTTGGAATGCCGAGGAAACAAAATTCAAAAGTATTTTCATCACCCCAACTAACAGACGGTATGACATTAAACTGTTTATCTGCAAAATAAGCACCGCACCAACGGTTTCTAAAAGTGTTATACATTTGCATTACAGGGTTCATTTCGCGGTACATACTGAAATCGGGCGACAAAACCGCTTTATAAGGTTTTAGTTTGTCTAAATATTTGTCGGGATTTTTCCACACCCCTTCAAATTTGTAGTCATAAAGAAAAAAGTGTATTATTCGTTCAGTCATTTTGTCATCATCAGCGTCGGCTTTATCAAAACCGAGCAGAAGCAAATTGATAAAATCGTCATCTGATAAGTTTGCCTTGGGGATAGTGGGGATTTTGAAACCACCATTTGACATCGAATCAAATTGATTTCTTAAAAACAGGGGATCAGTGCGATAATTGAAATTTTCTAAAGTCATTTTCATGCTCCTTTTTATATAGTAAGGATAAGTCCTTCTATATATCCCCCAAAAAACAAAAGAAGTTGCACAAATTTGTGCAACTTCTGTACAACTTTTGCAAAAATTATTTTTTATCGCCCATTGTGAGAACCAAAACGGCCTTTTGAGCGTGCAGGCGGTTTTCTGCTTCGTCAAAAATCTCGTCAGCGTGCTTCTCAAAGGTTTCGGCAGTGATTTCTTCACCGCGGTGAGCAGGTAAGCAATGCTGAACCATGGCGTCTTTATGAGCCAAAGCCATAAATTCTTCGTTGACCTGATAGTCTTTGAACACCTTTTCTCTGACGGCCTTTTCTTCTTCCTGACCCATAGATGCCCAAACGTCGGTAAACACAACGTCGGAATCTTTAACTGCAGCTGCAATATCCTCGGTGCAGGTGAATTTGCCGTTTTCGGCAGCCCACTTGCAAATGTCTTTATCGGGCTCATAGCCTTTAGGACAAGCAACGGCCACTTCCATACCCATTTTAATACCGCCAACGATAAGCGAGTTTGCCATATTGTTGCCGTCACCAACAAAGGTCATCTTAAGGCCTTTGAGTTCGCCTTTATGTTCTCTGATGGTCATAAGGTCGGCAAGCACCTGACAGGGGTGGCAATAATCGGTAAGACCGTTGATTATGGGAATAGAGCCGTACTTTGCCAAATCCTCAACTTCCTGTTGTGCAAAGGTACGAATCATAATACCGTCCAAATAACGGGAAAGAACGCGAGCGGTATCCTCAACGGGCTCGCCACGGCCGATTTGAAGGTCGCGAGAGCTCAAGAACAAAGCCTGGCCACCCAACTGATACATACCTGTTTCGAAAGAAACACGGGTACGGGTGGAAGATTTTTGGAAAATCATACCCAAGGTTTTGCCTTTAAGGTAGTGATGCTCGATGCCGTGCTTTTGGTCGTATTTTAATTGGTCGGCAAGGTTTAAAATTTCTTCAATTTCTGCTGCGGATAAATCCGAAAGCTTTAAAAGATGGTTCATTGTGCGATTACCTCCTTCAAAATGGTAAGTGCTTTTTCTAATTGTTCATAGGTTATGTTAAGCGGTGGCAACAGTCTGACCTTTTGTTTAGCGGTTAGAACTATAACGCCTCTTTTTATACATTCTGCAACTACTTGCTTTGCATCGCCCTCGATTTCAATGCCGAGCATAAGTCCCATACCTGCTATCGACTTAACTCCCTTGGCACCGTTTAGCGAGTGTCTTATAAATTCGCCTTTTTCGGTAACCTCTTTCATAAGAGCCTCGTCAACACGGTTTACAACGGTGAGTGCGCCTGCACATGCGACAGGGTTGCCACCAAAGGTTGAGCCGTGGTCACCGGGATTAAGCACGTCAGCGGTGCGTTCACCTAAAAGACAAGCGCCAATGGGCAATCCGCCGCCAAGACCCTTTGCTGTTGAAATAACGTCGGGCTTAATACCAAAATGCTCGATAGCAAAATATTTACCCGTTCTGCCGTTGCCGGTTTGTACTTCGTCAACAACAATAAGGAAACCGAATTTGTCGGAAAGATCTTTAATAAGGCTTACAAACTCTTTGTTTAATGGGTTTACTCCGCCTTCACCCTGAATGGGCTCAAACATAACGGCGGCTGTGGTTTCGTTAACAGCATTTTTAAGCGCTTCGCAATCGTTGGCATCGATAAACTCAAAACCGGGAGTGAATGCGCCGAAATCTTTGTGGAAAACATCCTGACCGGTTGCCGAAAGGGTTGTAACAGTTCTTCCGTGGAAGCTGTTTTTAAGGCAAATAATAGTGCCTTCCTTTCCGTCGTGACGGTCGGAATAATATTTTCTTGCAACCTTAATGGCACACTCGTTAGCCTCGGCTCCCGAGTTTCCGAAAAACACCTTTTTCATGCCTGCCTTTTTACACAAAGCCTCGGCAAGCTTTACACAAGGCTCGGAATAATAAAGGTTAGAGGTGTGCTGCAATGTTGATGCCTGTTTCGCAACGGCAGCAGCCCATTCGTCATCGGCGGCACCGAAAATGTTAACGGCAATGCCTGAACCCAAATCAATATATTTATTTCCGTCGATATCGCAAAGCTCGGCACCTTTACCCGAAACGAGTTCTAAGTCAAATCTGCCGTAAGTGCTTGCAACATATTCTTTGTCTTTATTCTTATAATGTTCCATTTTTCTTAACCTACAAACATAGTGCCGATACCTTCGTCGGTAAGGGTTTCGATAAGAATTGCATGGGGGATACGTCCGTCGATAATAAATACCTTTTCTACGCCGCGACGTATTGCCTCAACACAGCATTCAACCTTGGGAATCATACCGCCCTGGATAACGCCGTTTTTAATAAGCATACCTGCTTCACTAACGTTAAGCACACGGATAAGCGAAGTGGGATCATCCTTGTCCTTCATAAGTCCTGCAATGTCGGTCATCGAGATAAAGCTTTCGGCTTTAAGCTCGCCTGCGATTCTTGCTGCGGCTGTGTCGGCATTGATGTTGTAAACGTTGCCTTCCTCGTCGCAGCCAACGGTCGAAACAACGGGGATATATCCTTTTTCAAGAAGGTCGATAATTGGAGTTGTATCAATATCGGTGATTTCACCAACGTTGCCGTGAACGTCGTCAAGACGCTCGGCTTTAATCATGTGACCGTCAACACCGCAAAGACCGATAGCCTTACCGCCTGTGCATTGCAAAAGGTTTACAAGGTCTTTATTGGTCTTGCCCGAAAGCACCATCTGAACAATGTCCATAGTCTCATCGTCGGTAACTCTTAGTCCGTCAACAAAAACCGACTCTTTGCCGATTTTTTTGAGCATACCCGAAATTTCAGGGCCGCCACCGTGAACGAGAACAACCTTAACACCAATTAACGACATCAACACGATATCGTGCATAACGGCAGATTTCAGTTCGTCGTTAATCATAGCGTTACCGCCGTATTTAACAACAACAATCTTGCCACTGTATTTTTGAATATAGGGAAGTGCTTGTGTCAGCACTTCAGCTCTTTGTGCGTTTGAAAGATTCATTTTTTCTACCTCAATCAAGTTCTGTAATCACCATTGATTTTAACGTAATCATAGGTCAAATCGCAACCCCAAGCGGTGGCTGTAGCGTCGCCGGAGTTTAGTGAAATAAGAATGGTGATTTCTTCTTCCAAAAGAATGGTTTTTGCTTTTTCTTCGCTGAAATCAACACCGGCACCGTTTTTGCAAACGTCAATTTTACCTGCTTTGCTGGAAAATGCAACGTCAACCTTGTTAACGTCAAGTTCTGCACCGCTGTAACCTATTGCGCAAAGCACTCTGCCCCAGTTGGCATCGGCACCGAAAATAGCGGCTTTAAGAAGTGATGAGCAAGCAACCGATTTGGCAACGGTTTTGGCGGTGGCAATATCACTTGCACCGTCAACGTTAACCTCAATAAGTCTTGTTGCACCTTCGCCGTCCTTGGCAATCATTTTGCAAAGGTAAGAAGTAACGGTGAAAAGCGCCTGTTTAAATGTTTTATAAGCATCGCTGTCTGCGTTGTCGATAATTTCGTTTTCTGCCATGCCGTTGGCCATAATGCAGCACATATCGTTGGTTGAGGTGTCACCGTCAACACTAACCATATTAAACGAGTCTTTTACGTCGTCAGAGAGTGCTTTACTTAGCATTTCGTGTGAAATGTTGCAGTCGGTGGTGATGAAAACAAGCATGGTGGCCATGTTGGGATGAATCATACCCGAACCTTTTGCAATACCGCCCATAATACATTCTTTGTCGCCAATATTGAACTTAACGGCAATTTCTTTAACGCGAGTATCGGTGGTCATAATACCTTCGGCAGCGTCAAGGCTACCGTCGGCTTTAAGGTTTTTGCAAAGCTCGTCCATACCGTTTGCGATGGGTGTAATATCAAGCGGTTGACCGATAACACCGGTGGAAGCAACGATAACGTCTTTTGCGCTAATGCCGGTGTGCTTTTCAACAAGTGAACACATACCTTCAGCAATTTCGATACCGTTGGCGTTACAGGTGTTGGCATTACCGCTGTTGCAAATAACTGCTTGAGCGAAGCCGTCGGCAATGTTTGCCTTGGTAACAGTAAGGGGAGCACCTTTAACAAGATTGGTGGTATAGGTTGCAGCGGCTGCAGCCTTTTTCTCACTTATAATGAGTGCCAAATCCTTCTTTGTCTTGTTTTTACGAATGCCACAGTGAACACCGCTTGCTTTAAAGCCTTTTGCGGCACAGATGCCACCGTCAACAGTAATTATTTTATTATTCATTCAAAAGCCTCTTTCCTTAAAAATCAAGTCCGGTTGCGGGGTCTAACCCTAACATAATGTTCATACATTCAACCGCGGCACCCGAAGCACCTTTGCCCAGATTGTCGAATCTTGCCGACACGGTAAAGCGTTCTTCATTGCCTTCGACATAAATTTCCATATAATCCTTGCCCGATAGATTGTTCGAGCTGAGCATTGCGGGAGCGTTTTCGCTGTTTATACCCGATACGTCGATAAACTTGCAATCCTTATACTTGTTTATGTAGGTTTGCTTAACAGCCTCAATACCGCCTTTGACCTGACTTGCAAAGAAAGGAACGGTTACGAGCATACCGCTGTAATAATCGTCAACAATAGGGGAAAACACGGGTTTATTATAGAGCTTGCAAATGGCTGCCATTTCGGGCAAATGCTTGTGAGCTTGTCCCAAAGCGTAAATTCTGGCGCTTAAAAGCTCGTCGGTTTTTTCGTTTTCATATTGGGCTATCATCTTTTTGCCGCCACCACTGTAACCGGTCAACGAAAAACAGGTGATAAGAGCATCGTGTCCTAAAATGCCTGCTTCGGTAAGCGGTGCTATAAGAGCGTTAAAACCACTTGCGTGGCAACCGGGAACTGCAACCCTTTTGGCATTGGGCAGTTTTTCGGCAAGTTCTTTATAAAGCTCGGGGAAACCATACACCCAATCGGGATTGGTACGGTGTGCAGTTGAAGTATCAATGACCTTAACTTCAGGGTTTTCAATCATCGAAACTGCGTCAATTGCCGCCGCGTCGGGCAAACAAAGAAAAGCAATATCACAAGCGTTAAGAAATTTCTTTCGTTCTTTGGGGTCCTTTCTTAAAGCTTCGTCTATAAGCATAAGCTCAATATCGTCGCGGTTTTGCAAACGCTCGATAATTCTAAGTCCTGTTGTGCCTTCACGTCCGTCAATAAAAACCTTATACATTTTTATACCGTCCTTTCCTGATTTTGAGTATATTTATACCGAAAAATAGAAAATATATTCACAATTATACACAAAAATTGCATAAAATCAAGTCTTTTTTGCATTTTCTTGCATATTTTATGATTTTTTGCAAAAACAACGCTTTTAAATGCAAAAATCACATTAAAAATACACATATTATATATATAAAAATTTTACCATTTTAATATTTTAATAAAAACACCTTATAAAGTCAAGA
>JAZNEE010000064.1:0-5139 GCA_045588405.1 Acutalibacteraceae bacterium | reverse complement strand
AAAGACCGGTATATTTACCAACCTCGGCACCGCTGCACATCTCGATAACCATGGGCAAACTGTTAACATTGATAGAAGCCCATGCAACACCGATAAGTGCAAACAAGCCGTAAAGAACAGGACTGAAGGTGCTTGCAAACAAGGTGTAGATAAAAGCAGTAAGAAAACTTAACGACAACAAAACAACGCCAAAAATGATGGTCTTTTTACGACCAACCTTACTTGCAACCAAGCCAACGGGGATATAGCTTACAATAGCGCCTGCGGTGGCAATGGTGAGACAAAGGTTAGCGTCGCCCAACGCAATTCCCCAAACACCCGTTGCATAGGTTGAAAACCAGGTTGTCACAGCGTTATAACCGATAAACCAAAAGGCTATTGACAAAAGCAAGAAAACAAGACTCTTTTTAACGTCTTTCGGCATACGCTCTTTTTTGCCGTCATCATCTTTTACGGTCAACTGTTGCTCGGGGTGAGCAGCTTCATATTCTGCCTGTTTTTTGCAGAGCTTAGGCTCGTTTATAAAGGCAAAAAGAATAAACAATGCAAAAAGCATTATTCCGCCAACAATCAAAAATCCTGTGAGGTAGTCTATATGTGCCAAGCCTTCAACCTTAGATTTGGAATAAAGCACGCTGGTGATTATGAGATAAATGATACCGCCGATAGCACCCATAAGATTGATGATCGCATTAGCCTTACTGCGAAGCGGTTTGGGTGTGACATCGGGCATTAGTGCTACTGCAGGACTGCGGTAGGTGCCCATTGCAACCAACAAAAGACCCAAAACAACAATAAACGCGATGGCTTTTCCTGCCGATGGTGCAGCATAATAGCTGTTATCAAGCAAGGGCAAAACGGTCATCAAAGCAACCGCAACTATTGTGCCAACCAAAATAAACGGTTTTCTTCTTCCCAACGGACTTTTGCATTTATCCGAAAGATTGCCGAAAAGTGGCAACAAAAACAATGCCAACACGTTATCAGCAGCCATTATAATACCTGAAACTGTTTTGTCGAGTTTAAACGTGTTTGAAAGAATTAGGGGAATTAGATTGTCGTAAAGTTGCCAAAAAGCACATATCGACAAAAAAGCAAAGCCAACAAACATTGTTCGTTTGGTATCAAGCTTCATATTTTTCACCGTTCCTTTGATATTCTTTTTTTATTATACCCTTAATGGTATTAAATGTCTATAAAAATTTGTTATAACCGAGCGCATCATTTTTTGAGCAAGTGTTAAAAATTGCCGTAAACCCGACTGTTTTAAAACATTAAAACCGCAGATGCAAAAACACCTGCGGTTTTGATATTAGTATTGAGTTTTACTTAAAATAATTATAGCTCGCTCCAATATTTTCGGTCCAAATTTCTGAACTGAATCGCCTCGGCAATATGCCCTGCCGTTATTTTTTCGGAACGGTCGATATCGGCAACGGTTCGAGCAATTTTCAAAATTCGGTCATAACTTCTTGCCGACATTCCCATTCTCTCAAACGCCGCTTTAAGCAACGCATCGGCATCCGCTGTCAGCTCACAATATTTCTGTATCAAAGATGATGTCAGTCTTGCATTACAGGTAACACCCGTACCTTCATAGCGCTTGTTCTGAATCTCGCGAGCTGCCTCAACTCGTTTTCTGATTTCTGCCGAGGTCTCGCCCGTTGCTTTGGAGGTGAGCTCGCTATATTCAACAGGGGCAACCTCAACGTGAATATCCAATCGGTCGAGCATGGGTCCCGATATTTTGCCAAGATAGTTTTTAACGGCTTGGCCCGAGCAGATGCACTTGCGCTTGGGGTGACCGAAATATCCGCAAGGGCAAGGATTCATTGCGGCAACAAGCGAAAACTCACACGGATATGTAAATCTGCCGCTAGCTCTTGAAATGGTGATTTTGCCATCCTCGATAGGTGCTCGCAAGGTTTCCATTGACTGACGCGAAAATTCGGGGAATTCATCAAGAAAAAGCACACCGTTATGACTTAACGACACTTCGCCCGGTCTTGGCACCACTCCGCCACCCGAAAGACCCGCTGCCGAAACCGTGTGGTGCGGCGCTCTGAACGGACGCTCGGTTATAAGCGGTGAATCCGACTGCAAAAGACCTGCAACAGAATGGATTTTCGTGGTTTCTATCGACTCTTCAAAGGTCATAGAAGGAAGTATGCTGGGCAGTCTTTTGGCAAGCATACTTTTGCCCGAACCCGGGGGACCAATCATAAGCACGTTATGTCCACCACTTGCGGCAATTTCCAAAGCCTTTTTGGCAGCGGCCTGACCCTTAACCTCGCTGAAATCGGCAGTATATCGGTTAAGTTTTGCTTTAAATTCCGGTTGTATTACCTTTTCGATAGAAATTGCTCCTATTAAATGGTCACATAGTTGTTTGACGCTTTTAACGGGATAAATTTCAATACCCTCAACCACCGACGCTTCATAAGCATTGGCTTCGGGCAAGAAAAACTTCTTAATTCCGTGCTTTGCCGCCTCGATGGTCATCGAAAGCATTCCGTTGATACCGCGAAGTGATCCATCGAGTGCCAATTCGCCAATAAACGCACATTTTTCCATTTCAAAAACGGGGTTTAACTGCCCCGATGACAAAAGAATGGCAAGAAGAGATGGCAAATCATACATTGAACCTGCTTTTTTGATGTCGGCAGGAGCAAGGTTGACAATAATTCTGCTTGCAGGGAAAGAAAAACCGCTGTTTTTAAGTGCAGCGCGAACCCTATCGCGCGATTCTTTAACCGCAGTATCAGGAAGTCCAACAATATCAAAAGAGGAAAAGCCGGGGGCAACATCGGCTTCTACCTCGACCATATAGGCATCAATTCCTAAGATGCCCGTACTATGAAGTCCGGTATACATAGCCTTTCCCCTTCTTTCCCTCTTTAACTCTTATCTGCTGTTATTAGAGCCAATGGTCACCGTTGTGGTATAGTATCTGCCACTTCGGAAGATTTTTACCGCAACCCTTGAACCGGGCTTGCATTTTTCTAATTCATCGAAGAAATCGGTATATTCCTCAATAGCAGCACCGTTGAACTCAGTTATAATATCGCCCATTTGAAGTCTTGCATTATATGCAGGGCCGCCTTCAACAACGCTCTTAACAACAGCGCCATGGGGATAACCAAATTTATCAAGATAGGCGCTGTTATAAGTGGCAATTTCAATTCCTATATAGGGCGACGGGTTGTCCTTATTTTCAATGATATCGGTGACAACCTCTTTCATTTGGTTTACAGGTATGGCAAAGCCCATACCCTCAAATCCTTCTTTAACAAGCTTAGATGAATTTATACCAATCAACTTACCCTCTGCGTCAAGCAAGGCACCTCCCGAGTTGCCGGGATTTATGGCAGCATCGGTTTGAATAAGCTTCATTTCGCCAATAGAATCAATGGTTATTGATCGGTTAAGACCGCTTATAATTCCGTAAGACACCGAACCCATAAATTCAAGTCCGCCAGGGCAACCGATAGCAACTGCACACTGACCAACCTTGATATTATCGGAGTTGCCGAGTTTTGCCGTTGGAAGATCTGTTTTCTCAATTTTTATAACCGCAAGGTCGGCTGAAATGTTATATCCTACAACGGTTGCATTGATAGGAGTCTTAGGATCAGAGGCCAAGAAAACCTCAACAATCGAATCTGCGCTTTGACCTTTAACTGCAATTTCAACAACGTGATAATTGGTTATTATATATCCATCATCAGTATATATAACCCCTGAGCCCTCACTGGAACTGTTTCCACCAAACAAGCCATGAGAAATCGACGTTGCACGAATGCCAACAACACTGGGTGCAGCTTTTTCATAAACTTCTTCAACGGTTGTTTCCAAAATACTGCTATCAATAATAACCGACATTCCCGAAGCGGTTGAGCTATCAATAACCGGGATATTGGACGAGACATCATTGCCACTTTCATTGCTTGAAAGCAGTTTGTATGCCACCGCAAGCGATGCAGATGCGCTTAAAACCACCGAAAGAACAATACAAATAATAACCGCACCTATTCCAAAAGTGTGTTTGTTTTTTTGAGGTTTGGGTGGTTCGGGAGGCATTGCACTCATTCCGTTTTGATGGGGAGTATAGCTATATGCTCCTTCGGGTGCCGAGTTTTCGTTCACATAACTTCCGTTTGCCGAGGCACCACCAAACTGATTGTTTTGCTGCATATTCATTCTCCTTATACCTTTAGCAGGTCTTTGAAGTTTGTTTAATTACATTACATTTAAATACTAACACAAAAATGCCCGTTTGTAAACATTAATTAAATGCTACATAAACGGCGCAAAAACATTGAGCAACGCCTGTGTCAGTTTTTGCATAACGGGTCGCTTTGACCATTTTGCAAGGTTGATTTCTTCGCTTACGCCTTGGATTCTTAAAAAGTCCTCTTTTATATCGTTCACAGCATCGACACCGCAGAACCACACACCACATTCAAAATGGAAATAAAAGCTTCGGTAATCCATATTTATGGTACCGCAGGTTGCCACAGCATCGTCCGATACAAACAGTTTTGAATGGATGAATCCCGGGGTATATTCGAAAATTCTCACACCTGCTTCAAGCAATTCTTGATAATTAAACCTTGTTACAGGATGAACATACCACTTGTCTTTTATCTTGGGGGTTATTATTCTAACGTCAACACCCGCCTTGGCAGCAGATGTTAATGCCGCCACCATCGTGTTATCCAAAATGAGATAAGGCGAGGTTATATAAACGTAATCCTTGGCTGTTCCCAAAATCTGACGGTAAATACCTTCGCCCGGATGATGAACGGTATCAAGCGGATTGTCGGTATACGGCTGAACAAAGCCCTTGTGTGTTGGGAAGTTATAAACCATATATTTACCGGGGTCAAGGGTTTCGCGACTGAAACAGCTCCACATCTCGCAAAAAGCCACCGTGAAGGTTGCAGTTGCAGGGCCTTTTAAAATAACGGCGCTGTCGAGCCAATGCCCGTGGGGATGTGTTTTGTTTATATATTCGTCGGCAATGTTTATACCGCCTGTCATAGAAACGTAGCCGTCGATGACGCATATTTTTCTATGGTCACGGTTGTTTAAAAACAGATCGATAGATGCTCTTATGCGATTAAACGCAATAACCTT
>JAZNEE010000063.1:0-4810 GCA_045588405.1 Acutalibacteraceae bacterium | reverse complement strand
TTATTTTTCGCCTTTAAACTGAGAGTTAGTGTTAAAAAAGTGTAAACAATACGCAAAATAACCGCCTTTGAGGTTTACAACCAAGAAAACTTACTGTATAATAACTTTTAAATAAGCATTTCAAAATGAATTGGGAGAGATTTATGCAACCTACCTTTTCACAATTAAAAAGCAAGGCGAAGGAATCGCTTAAATCAAGATGGCCTGTGGCTGTGGCAATATCGGCGGTGCTTTTGTCCATGTGGCTTTTGGATATTATTTTAGAATATATTTTAATGTCGGTTTTTCGCGTTGATGCCGTTTGGACGGTTATCGACCCCACAACCTTGCCACATTACAGCATAGTGGCAAGTCTTTGCATAACCGTGTTTTCTGCGGTTTACGGATTGTTCCTATTCGTTCCGTTTTTTATAGGCGTCTTGCGTTGGTTTTGGAAAATTTCCAACGGTGAAGAAGCCGAACTTCAAACAGTATTTTATTATTTTTCTTCGTCACGACTCTTCTTTAAAACTGTTTTACTTGCATTCTTGTTGTTTTTGTTTGTGATTTTGGGGGCATTGGTGTGCTTTGTTCCGTTTATAATAATTTCTTTGCTCACAAAGCCTGAATTCTATGCGCTTTTTGGAACCGAAATGCCGATTTGGACATCTGGCCTTTTTTCGCTTGCGCAAATGTTTGAAATTGCTGGCCTGTTTTTGTTTATATGTTGGATTGCAAGATATGCGCTTTTCTTTGTGCCTTTTTTTGAAAACGAGCAGATGTCGGCAGTGAAAATCATTCGGGAATCGGTAAAACTGACCAGAGGCAAGCTTATCAGAATGGTTGGCTTTATATTCAGTTTTATCGGTTGGTTATTACTTTGTGTTTTTTTGTTGCCTGCATTGTTTGTCATTCCTTTTGCCTTGTCAAGCCTTGTTGAATATGCCAAAGAGGAGCAGAAATTTAAAAAACAGGCGCCAAATTTTTTCACCGGAATTTAAAAAAATAAAAAAATTTTAAAAAAATTAAAAAAAACACTTGCATTTTAGAAACAAGTGTGTTATAGTACCACTTGCGCTCAACAAATGCAGCAGTCGGCAGAGTGCAAAAATCGATTGCAAATAGTCGGTGTTGATTGCGGTGAGGGTCCACCCGTTCCCATCCCGAACACGGAAGTTAAGCTCACTTGCGCTGAAAATACTTGGCTGGCGACGGCCCGGGAAGATAAGTAATGCCGACACAAAAAAGACGATTGTTTTAACAATCGTCTTTTTTTATTTTTCTCTTTAAATTTTGCGAGCGTTGTGATATAATATAAAAAATATGTAGTTTTTACGGTCAAGAGGCGTTAATTATGCGTGATAAGTATGATGTGGTTATAGTCGGTGCAGGCCTTTCAGGTCTTTATGCCGCCTATAATCTTGACAGTAGAATAAATGCACTTGTTGTTTGCAAAAAGGATTTAAGGCTTTGCAACAGTAACTTGGCCCAGGGCGGTGTTGCCGCGGTGCTTGACACCGTGGAGGACAGCTTTGAGTTACATATGAAAGACACTATGATTGCAGGCGGATGGGAGAACCGTCCCGAAGCAGTCAAAGTGTTGGTTGAAGAGGGCCCCGACGACGTTCGCAAGTTTATTGAGCTTGGTGCTGAATTCGATAAGGAAAACGGCCATATCCATGCAACACTTGAGGGTGGCCACAGTCGTCGCAGAATTGTTCATCACCGCGACACAACGGGTGAGGAATTGATGCGTATTGTTATCGATGCTGTTAAATCAAGGCCTAATGTTGATATTTGCGAACAAACCTCGTTAGCGTTTCTTGATGAAGCCAACAACGGCTATTATGCAACGTTACTAAAAGACGGCAAGCTTATATCGGTTGCCGCATCGTTTGTGGTTATTGCCACGGGCGGTATCGGCAGAATGTATAAATACACAACAAATTCTTCAATTGCCACCGGTGACGGCATTTCACTTGCCGCTTCATTGGGTGCTAAAATCGAAAATCTGCACTATATTCAGTTTCATCCCACCGGCTTTGCAGGTGATAATTGTCGTGAGCGTTTTCTTATAAGCGAAGCGGTAAGAGGTGAGGGCGCTTATCTTGTAAACTGCCATCACGAACGCTTTATGCACCGCTATGATGAAAGGCTTGAATTAGCACCGAGAGACGTTGTGTCACGCGGTATAATTCTTGAATCGAGAAGAACGGGTAGTGATAAATTCTTCCTTGATATAACCCACAGAACACCCGAGTTTATTCGTGACCGTTTCCCCATGATTTATGAACGCTGCAAATTAGAAGGCGTTGATATTACCAAGGACCCGATTCCCGTTTTTCCAACCCACCATTATCTGATGGGCGGTATTAACGTTGACCTTAACAGCCGAACTCGAATTAACCGACTTTATGCGGTTGGTGAATGTTCGCACACAGGCGTTCACGGTAAAAACCGACTTGCTTCAAACAGCCTTTTAGAGGCTCTTGTTTTCGGTCGTCGTGCCGCCGAGGATATAAACCGAAGCTTTAACGACACTTCTGTTTACGGCAAAGCACCTGTTTACTCGGTTGACGGTGCACCAATGCCCACAGGCACTCGCACATCTATTCGTTCGATAATGCAAAAGTGCCATTTTGTAATGCCCAACCCCGAAGCGGCAAGAAAATATCGTCGCGAGGTTGATGATATCGCGACAAGGCTTAATAACAACAAATTCCAAATTACCAATGATTATCTTGAGGCAAGAAGTCTTGCTTCCATTGCTTCGATAGTATTGAAGGAGGTTTCGCAGTAATGCTGCAATTTTACGTTGATGATATTATAAAAACCGCTTTGAAAGAGGATATTAACTATATCGATATGGCGGCGGACAACCTTTTGGAGCCTTCACAGATTTCCAATGCAAAATTCCTTGCCAAAGCAGAGGGTGTTCTTTGCGGAATCGACGTAGCTTTAAGAGTTTTCGAGCTTTTGGGTGATTTCACCTTCAAAAAGTATATGAACGATGGCGATAAGGTTAAAAAAGGTGATATTATTGCCGAGATTAGCGGACCCACCGTGCTTATGCTTAAAGGTGAGCGTACAGCGCTTAACCTCATTCAGCACATGTCGGGTATTGCAACCATGACAGCTGAGGCAGCAGCGCTTGTTGAAGGCACTAACGCTACCGTTACCGATACAAGAAAAACTCTGCCGGGACTTCGCGCTTTGCAGAAATATGCCGTAACCTGCGGTGGCGGAAAAAATCACCGCTTCAATCTTTCGGATGCTGCAATGCTCAAAGATAATCACATTGATGCTTGCGGAAGCATTACCAAGGCAGTTTCCACTTTGCGCGCAAAAATCGGTCACACAGTAAAGATCGAGGTTGAAACTCGCAATTTGGAAGAGGTCGCCGAGGCGCTTACCACAGGTTGCGAGATTATCATGCTTGATAATATGGATTGCGACACCATGCGCAAAGCTGTAGAGATGACAGCAGGCAAAGCACTTTTGGAGGCTTCGGGCAATATAACCGCTGAAACTATTCGTCCCGTTGCCGAAACAGGTGTTGATATTATTTCAATCGGTGCATTAACCCATTCCGTAAACGCATTCGATATCTCACTCAAGATTTCCAAAGCTTAAAGGAGGCGGCATTATGAGAAGACTTTGTATGTTGGCTTCTCTTTTGGCTGTTGTAATAACTTTTGTCAATATAGGATTTGTGGTAAAAGACTCATTTTTTTACAGTCTTGAAAATCTGCCAACCGGCACGCCAATTCCGTATTTGGTTGACGAGCGTGGTGAAAATTATCGTTTTTCCGACCAACGGTATATTTTCGACCAGGAAAAAGGCGGTTACTACGTTTTGTTTTACCACGTTCCCGAAACCCGTCACAACCCTTCGGGAATCCGAGCAGAGGTTCGTCGCGACAGTACCAATGAACGTAAAACAATTTATTGGCAAATCGGCGAAACGGCCAATTTGATTAGTTGGGAGGATTACACCGTGGTCACAATAAACGGTGTTACAATCGACTTTTCAATCGATGCTTATGACTGTCGAGATTACAGGGATTATAAATATGTTCCCGCGGGCGATTTAAAAGACTAAAAAAGGGAACAATTATAATAAAAATTAAAATTTCAGGAGAGTATTATGAAAAAGATTATTTGCAAACGCGAGTACGACACCGAAACAGCAACATTGATCAAAAAATTCACTGTTGGTGAATTCGGAAGCTCTGAAGGCTATGAGGAAAGCCTTTACGAGACCCCCGATGGCAAGCTTTTCCTTTATTTTAACGGCGGTGAAGAATCTCCCTATAAAAAGGAAAACATCAAGAGCATTTCAGCCGAAAAGGCAGAAATTTGGAAGGCAGAACACTAAAACGGAAGTCCAACCGAGTTTAACACTTGGTTGGATTTTTTATTCACTTTAAGTAATTTATTTTGGACTTGCAACAAACAAGCATATAAAAACATAGTATTTCTCAAACTCAAAAACTGGATGGGATACTATGTTTTTTTCGCTTCTTTGTCAAATTTTCCCAAATCTTTTACATTTCTTTTTACATGCCGAAAGCCACGGCTCGTTTCCAAGAGCGCTTACTGCCAAGGAAGAGGCAAGTCTTCTTGAAAAAAAGGCAGCGGGAGATGACAATGCTCGCAAAAAACTTATCGAGCACAATTTAAGATTGGTTGCCCACGTTGCGAAAAAGTATTTTGGTAGCGGGGAAGACCAAGACGATCTTATTTCGATAGGTACTATCGGGCTTATAAAGGCAGTTTCGTCGTTTGATTCAAACAAAGGTATCCGCCTTGCAACCTATGCCGCAAGATG
>JAZNEE010000062.1:0-2484 GCA_045588405.1 Acutalibacteraceae bacterium | reverse complement strand
AATAAAGTGTGCATATAGTGGTCTGCCTTTGCTGTATGCTTCTAAAAACTCTACGGGCACACAACCCAAATCAATATATTCCTCGGGTATTAAACTTACATTTTCATATTTATGAATACGCCATACCACAAACTCACCTATAACCTTGCCGACGCCAAAGCATTTTTTAGTTTCATAACAATAATGTTTCCCGGTCGGCATAGGTTTTGTTCTCCACTCAATACCCTTTAATTCTGCGAAAATATTATTTGTATGCGGTGGATTTATACTTGTCAATGCGGCTTTCATTCACCCTCACCCTTTCCGTCCGTTGCGTCTATAATCTCGTCCAAGTCTGCATACAAGAGCGACCTTTCACCCTTTCCGTTCATCTTTGCACCGTAACTGCAAAAATCATCGTCCATTACAGGGTCGGCGTGATAGTTGCAATATCTGTGTCCGTTGTAACTCACGCAATCCTTACACCGCACTACCTCTACCACATCGGCGGCGGGTGCACCCTGAATACCACTTCTAACGCAAAAATAATCCACCCCGCCGAACATAGTCTTTGCTTCTTCAATAGCGTTTAAAGCCGCTTCACGCTCGATATATTCAACCATCAATAACCCTCCCTATCTATCCATCAATTCATAATCTTCTCGTTCAAACTCAATACCCATTTGGTCAATTACAACCTTGTCGATGTGTGTCCAAAACACCTCGTCGTCTTTGCGCTTTTCGGACAACTCGCTGATACGAGAAACCGCACGCATACATCGTCCTTTGCCGTGTCCGTATAGTTCGTTATACACCGCACACATCAACTTAAACGTACGCCTTGCCGCCGATTGTCCTTGCCGTTCATATTCCCTTGCGACCTCTTGCCGAACTTGTTGTTTCAGTTTGTTGCTGATAGGCAATCTCGCTTTCATTATTCTTTCTCCCCTTCGCACTCCGCGTCACAGTTTTTACAATAGCAAGGAAGCTCAAAGCACTCATCTTCAACCGCAATAACGGTTTCGCAATTAGAACACTTAAAAGCCGGGTAATACGCCTCTCCTTCAACCTTAACCCAATTCATATATTTTCTCATTTTTCTACCTCCACCGTTGCATATTGCACTCCAAAATCCAACGCTTCTTGGTGGTTGTCAAAATATACGTCAATTCGGTTGCCCTTGATGGCACCGCCACAATCCTCTGCAATGTACTCCTTGCCGTCTATATATACTTTTGTACCATACGGAATTACGTCTGGGTCAACGGCAATCGTTCTACCCTGTTTTGGGTTTGTTCCTGTCGCCGTGGTTTCCGCACTTCCATCATTACAAATATGGTGATGTTTCTCCCCACAATAAGCAGTTATAACAAACTCGCCAAGGCAAACTCTTTGTGGTTTTGAAACGGCGGTATATTTTTTTGTTTCCTTTTCCAAAACCAACACGGCCGTCTCTTTTGCTTTTGTTTTGGTCGAAATTTCGTTCTCTTCTGATATGTATATATAAGACCCGCCCTTGTCCATAAAAGGCTCTGCAAGGGCAAATAAAAAGCCGAAAAACACCAAACCAAAAACAAAACCAACCAACAATTCCCAAAACACCTTTTTAACCCCCGACCATTTAATCTTTTTCATATTCTTTTACCCCCTCTAATGGACAATTTATAACGCTGTTTGCTTTCATATCGTGCAACACGGCTCTGTGTACCGATTTTCCCTCGCCATCAAACCCAAGCCGATACTCGATCGGATAACATCCAATCCCATCAAGCCACACAACAACCGATTTCGGCTGTACGGCGTTTCGTTGGCACAGTTCAAGATAACGTTTGCGTTCCATTATATGTGATACTCCTCCCCAGTAATCGCATTATACCCCTCACAGAGCCGTGGCCATTCTTCATCGGTTATACGGGACTTGCCGATGCCAAAGAAATGCTTTTCGTAAAGGTTAGCCATACAGATACGGAGATATTCTTTGTTGTGCCAACCCTTGAACGGTTTTCCCCATTCCACATAATCATCTGCAAATTCTGCAAATTCTGCGTATGTTTTAGGATTTATTGTCATTCCATATCGTTTTCCATATTCGCCGTGATAACGAACAAAATAGTTCCAAAGGTCTCCTTTCGGGTATTCCATAACCCGATTTATCAGCAGGTGATTTGTTTTCCCCTTGTCTCTCCAATCGTGCATAATAGCAACCAGTTCTCTTAACTGCCCCTTGAGTTGTGCATCGGGAAGATACGGTAATAATTTGTAGTGCCATAACCTCATAATTTCAAAACCCCTCTCAAAAACCGTGTTTCGTCCTCTGTCAAATAATATTTCTTACCGTAAGCCAAAACATACGGATTGCCCCTCTTGCAAGACTTAATTTCAAACCTTTCCTCGTCTTCCGTGTCTTCCCATAAAATCATATATGCCCTCATTGACGGGAAACCAATGCTAATCGGTCTCATCTTTTTGCCTCCTCCTTTATCTGTGGGCGGTTGTTAGCCGCCC
>JAZNEE010000061.1:0-9369 GCA_045588405.1 Acutalibacteraceae bacterium | reverse complement strand
TATGTTGAAGTTGTGTAACGTTCGTAAACCGCAGGTTCAAGGTCTCGGCTGTCGCCTCGGTCGGTGCTTCTGTGCGTTGCACAGAGGTGTCCACCGGACACCCGCACCCTGTCACCTCGACCAAAACCGAATTTATCATTTTGATAAGTTCGGTTTTTTATTTTGTTTTATGTTACGTTGAAGTTGTGTAACGTTTGTAAATCACACCGCAGGTTCAAGGTCTCGGCTGTTGCCTCGGTCGGTGCTTCTGTGCGTGCACAGAGGTGTCCACCGGACACCCGCACCCTGTCACCTCAACCATGTTGAACGTTAATATCGGATTTTTGTTTTATGCACTCGATTTTTTATAGAAATAAACAGAGAGGCGCTTCTTTATGAAGTGCCTCTCTTATTGTTATTTCATTTTATTTTTCAAGATAAATAAACTTGAATTCGCTTTCTTTGAAATCACTGCTCGGTTTAATAGCAATGCCGAAGTCCCCTGCATCCGATTCATACTTCATATCTATATTCCAATAGCGAAGCATATCTTCTTTGATTTCAAATTCAACCTTTACTGTTTCGCCGGCTTTAATTTCAACGCGCTTAAATCCTTTAAGTTCTTTAATAGGCGGTGCAATTGTTGCCACTTTATCCTGAACATAAAGCTGAACTATTTCGGTGACGTCATATTTACCCTTGTTGGTGATTTCAACCCATGCGGTAACGGTATCATCAACACCGAATCTTTCCTTATCCACCATAGTACCGCTATATTCAAGTTCAGAATATGTCAAACCGTAACCGAAGGGATAACGCGGGAAGTTGGAATATTCATCCTGATACTCTGAAACATAGGGAGGATAATTGCGGTGGTCGGTACGCAAGTAGTTGTAATAAACGGGAATCTGATTTACGTTTTCGGGGAATCCCATTGAAAGCTTACCCGAAGGAACTGCATCACCGAACACAAGGTCGGCAATGGCATCAGACATTGCAGTACCCAAGTACCAAACGTTGAGAATAGCGTCTGCATCTTGAATCTCGGTCAAATCAAGCGGTCTGCCTGTATGAACGAGAACTACAACCTTTTTAGCAACTTCTCTTACGCGACGGTAAAGTTCAAGCTGTACGTCGGGAATGCGGATATTTGCACGGCTATGAGCCTCACCCGACTGATTGGGTGATTCACCGATAGCAAGAACAACGGTATCAACAGTTTTAGCAATTTCAACTGCTTCGCTGATTGTCTGTTCTCTGGTTTCCTCATCGCAGAAGCCAAAACGGTTAGCTTCCTTCTGCTGTTCGCGACCAAGGAAGGAACAACCCTTTGCAAATATGATTTCGTCGTTAGGACGCTTCTTAATTATAGCTTCCTTCAAAGTTTTAGAAACAGGAAGTTCTTTATTTACACCTGCAAGGTCCCACGAGCTTGCTGCACCAACAGGGATTTCAACGGCAGGGCCGATGAAAGCAAGTTTTCCGCTTTCTTTACCGAGTGGCAATACTTGATTTTCGTTTTTAAATAATACGCAGCTTTCTTGTGCGAGTTTTCTTGCAACAGCAATATGTTCATCGCAACCGCAAATCTTTTCAATTTCCTCTTCACTTGCCATACGGTACGGATTTTCAAACAAGCCAAGGTCATTCTTGAGTTTAAGAACGCGCCAACAAGCATCGTCTAATATTTCCATATCCATTGTGCCGTTTTCAAACAGTCCTTCAAGCAAGAAGAAAAGCTTAGAGCCCATTTCAATATCAATACCAGCTTCAAGACTTACCTTACCTCTGTAAAGGGCATCGTTTTTATTATTGCCAATGCCGTGACTGTTAAGCGAAGCGGTAGCAAAAAGGTCGGTTATTACAACACCTTCAAAATTCCATTCACCCTTCAGCACATCGCGTACAAGCCATTTATTACAGTTAGAAGGCACGCCGTCTAAAGCGTTATAAGAGGTCATAACCAAAGCCGCACCGGCATCTACACCGCCTTTATAACAAGGGAAATGGAACTGACGCAATGCGCGTTCACCGACGTTGGCGGTGTTATAATCACGTCCACCTTCTGCGGCACCATAACCTGCAAAGTGCTTGATACAAGCAGCCATAGTATCGGGTTTATCAAGTCCGTCACCCTGAAGGCCTTCGACAACAGCCCTACAAACCTCACCGCAAAGATACGGATCTTCACCTGCACCCTCCATTACACGTCCCCAACGGGGGTCGCGGCTAAGGTCTACCATCGGAAAGAACGTTGCATGGAAGCCGGAAGCTGCACTCTCTTTTGCAGAAACGCGATTGGCGTCTTTTATCAAATCCATATCAAAAGAACAGCTTTGAGCAAGCGGAATGGGCAATTTTGTGGTAAAGCCGTGAATGATATCGCCCATAAACATCATAGGGATTTTATGTTTGTTATGTTCAAGATGGTCTTCCTGAACTGCTCTGACTTTATCGACACCGAAAAGGTTTAAAGTAGAGCCTGCAGCCCATACTTCTTCTTTATTAAACGTCTCATCGGCAACAGCACCGCCGGTAAGCACACCGGTTGCATCAAAAGCACGGCTTTGACATTGCCAAAGCTCGCTCAATTTGTCTTTGACAGACATTTTTTCAAGAAGTTGGCGCAATTCTTTTTCTTGCATAATTTTAACCTCCGTTACGGATACTTATTAAGAAAATAATACCAACAACAGCCAATAATTGCAATAGAAAAAAGTAAAAAAGACTAAATAAATCAGGTTTTATTTTCACAACCATTATTTTATCATCGTTTTCTATTGACTAATAGACCCTGGTTAATTATAATAGTTGCAACAACAACTGTTGCAAGCGCAACCATTTTTATATCGAGGTGTTTTATGGCAACATTTATGAAAATGCTGAATAATATCAGCCGTTCACAAGCGGTCTACCGCAACAGCAAAATCTCTGCAAACGACCTGCAAAGCAGTCATTATGCCTTTGTTTTGGCAATTTGCCGTGAACCGGGACGTTCGCAAGAAGAACTTGCTCGTGAACTTTGTGTTAACAAAAGCACAGTAGCAAGAAATTTAAATTACTTAAACGAAAAGGGCTATGTTTCAAGAAATCCGTTGCCTAACGACAAACGCCAATTTTCGGTTTTTCCAACCGATAAAATGCTTGCCGTTTTGCCCGAAGTTAAATCGGCATCAAAGGAATGGATGAACCTTTTATCCGAAGGCATAGAACAAACTGAGCTTGAGGTGTTTAATTCGGTGCTTGAACGCATGCAGACAAAAGCCCGCGAGATCATTGAAAGGCAAGATGAAAACAAATGAAATGGGTTTTTAAATTTTTAAAGCCACTCAGCCACCGTATCACGGTTGGAACAATCATCAAGATCATCGGTACTATGGCTGAACTTATGATACCGTTTTTGCTAAGTTACATACTCGAACACGTTATAGAAACAAACAATGTCGGTAAAATTGTGTTTTTTGGCGTTCTTATGGCAGTTTGTGCTGTTATAGCCAGCCTTGGTAACATTATTGCCAACCGAATGGCAGCCAAAACCACCATGATTTTTGCAACGAGAATGAGAAAAGAGTTGTTTTCAAAAACACTCTGTCTCTCGGCAAGAAGCACCGACGGTTTTACAATTCCTTCACTTGAATCGAGAATCACCTCCGATACCTATAACGTGCAGAACTTTATTGGTATGATGCAAAGAATGGGCATTCGTGCGCCGATTCTTTTGCTCGGCGGTTCGATTATCACCATGATTATGGACAAAAAGCTTGCGCTCGTTATGATTGCCACCCTACCCTTTATTTTTATTGTGGTATACGGCATTTCACGAATGGGTGTACCGCTTTATACAAAGGTTCAGCAATCGGTTGACGGAATGGTTAGAGTTGTCAGAGAAGATGCTCAAGGAATTAGAGTTATAAAAGCATTGTCAAAAGTGGATTACGAAAACGCCCGTTATGACAAGGCTAATGCGACTCTCAAGCGTAACGAAACCAAAGCGGGCACCATTATGGGTGTTGTAAACCCCGTTATGACCCTGCTTATGAACATCGGCATTGTTGCGGTAGTTGCTGTTAGCGCTTATTTTGTATCGGTGGGAACCTCGTCTGCAACCACAGTTATAGCATTTATGCAATATTTCACGCTTATTTCAATGGCGATGATGTCAATTTCAAGAATGTTTGTTATGTATACAAAATGCGCCGCATCAGCCAAACGAATTTCGAGCGTTTTGGAAGAAGAAAACGAATTAAAGATTTGTGAAGATGACGGAAAAGGTAACCCTTCTTTTCACATTTCCTTTGAAAACGTTTCGTTTTCATATCTTGGCAAATCCGACAACTTAAAGAACATATCTTTTTCTTTACAGCAAGGTGAATCACTTGGCATTATAGGCGCAACAGGTAGCGGTAAATCGACCGTTTTGAGATTGCTTATGCGATTCTATGATGCAACCTCCGGAAAAGTTAGAATAAACGGCAAGGATATTCGCTCTTACACAAAAGAGGAGCTAACCTCGATGTTTGGTGTGGTTTTCCAAAACGATTTTCTTTATGCCGACACGATTGAAGAAAACATCCGCTTTGGGCGTGATATTTCGATAGAGGACATCGAAACCGCAACAAAAGTAGCGCAAGCTCACGACTTTATAACCTCTTTCCCCGATGGTTTTTCTCACCTTGTTACCACGGGTGGCACTAACCTTTCGGGTGGTCAACGTCAACGCCTGCTTATATCTCGTGCTATTGCAGGCAAGCCCGAAATTCTTATTTTAGACGATTCATCCTCGGCACTTGACTACAAAACCGATGCAAACCTTCGCCAAGCGCTTTCAGAGTCATTGCCCGACTCAACCGTTATAACGATTGCACAACGAGTAAGCTCGGTCAAAAACTGCGACCTTATTCTCGTTATTGATGAAGGCGAAATAATAGGCTCGGGCAAGCACGAGGAACTTATGAAAACCTGTGCAGAGTATAAGGAAATTAGCGACTCACAGATGGGAGGTGCTTTCCTTGACTGATAATAAATTGAAGCCTAAAAGTAAAAAAGGCATATTCATAAGACTCAGCAAATATGTGTTACAGCAATGGCCTTTGTTTATTTTGGCGTTAGGTTTAACGCTTGGTTCAAATCAGTTATCGCTTATGGGGCCCCGTTATTCTGGTGCCGCCATTGACGCCATTGAATTAGACGGTGGTGTTGACTTCACAGCAGTTTGGAAAAACATTTCCTTTATGCTTGGTTGTTATATTATTTCGGCCTTGCTTTCCTATGTTCTCTCGGTTGTTATGATAAATCTTAGTCAGAGAATTATTTATAAAATGCGAAAGCAGGTTTTTGAAAAACTAACTACCCTTCCCGTGAACTATTTCGACACACATGCAACGGGTGATATTATAAGCCATTTGTCCTATGATATCGATACTATAAACAGTACCCTGTCCCACGACCTTGTGCAGATTTTAACCAGTGTTTACACCGTTGTTGGTTCACTCATTTTTATGTGGCAAATATCAAAACCGATGATATTGATTTTTGCATTAACCGTTCCCGTTTCTTTGTTGTTTACCCGTTACCGTTCCAAAAAAGTTCGTCCGCTTTTCAGAAAAAGAGCCAAAAAATACGGCGAGCTTAACGGCTTTGCAGAAGAAATGCTAACAGGCTCACGCACAATTTCGGCTTATGGCAGACAAGACGTTATATCCTCTCGCTTCAACCAAAAAAATGATGAAGCTATGGATGCATTCTACAAGGCCGAGTATAATGCGGCTTTGCTTTTCCCTACCATAAATTTAATAAATAACATTTCGCTTTCTCTTGTTGCCATTATGGGTGGTATACTTTATATGCTGTCGCAAAACGGCGCTGTGCTTGCAGGTTCGGTTTTCTTTATAACTTTGGGCGGTGTTGCACAGTTTGTGCAGTATTCAAGGAAATTTGCAGGACCTATAAACGAGTTTTCCAACATACTTCACGAAATACAATCGGCTTTTTCTGCCGCCGAGCGTGTGTTCACCATTCTTGATGAAGAACCCGAAAGAGCAGACAGTGACAGCGCAAAAGAGTTAAGAAACGTTAAAGGTGACGTTGTTCTTGACAATGTAGCCTTTGGGTATACCGAAGATAAAACGGTGCTTAAAGGTGTTACGGTTAATGCAAAAAAAGGTCAAACGGTGGCTATTGTTGGCCCAACGGGTGCAGGCAAAACAACCATAATCAACCTGCTTATGCGTTTTTATGACCATCAAAGTGGTGAAATAACCATAGATGGCATTCCGTCACTTGATATAAAACGCTCTGATTTGCGTCTTGCCTTTAACATGGTTTTGCAAGACACCTGGCTTTTCTGCGGCACAATATACGACAACATTGTTTACGGCCGAGAAGATGCAACACCCGAGGAGGTTTATGCCGCGGCTAAATCAGCAAAAATAGACTCGTTTATAAGAAGTCTGCCCGACGGATATAACACGGTGCTTTCGGATGACGGCGTCAACATATCGAAAGGTCAAAAACAGCTTATCACCATTGCACGTGCCTTCCTTTCAAAAGCGCCTATCCTCATTCTCGATGAAGCAACCTCAAACGTTGACTCTCGCACCGAGATACAGATTCAAAACGCAATGACTAAGCTAATGGAAAACAAAACTTGCTTCATAATTGCCCACCGACTTTCTACCATTAAAAACGCTGACACCATTTTGGTGGTAAAGGACGGCAAGATTATTGAACAAGGAACCCACGACGAGCTTGTTGCTTTAAACGGTTTCTACCATTCACTTTATCACTCACAGTTTAAGTAAAAAAAGACCCCGAAGTGCCTCTTGACATTTCGGGGTCTTTTACTATTTATTCACCATATAAAAGGTATCAAACGGTATTTTACTTTTTGTTTATATTCGGCATAGCCTGATAGTCGCTCGGTTAAAACCTGTTCCTCGTTTTTAATCCTTATCGCTATTATTACCGGGTAACCCAAGAACACTAAAAATGAGTAGATTGAGCCAAGAATTAAAGGTATTGAAAGAAACATTATAACCGTTGCCATATACATTGGATGACGAACAACTCCATAAAGCCCTGTATCTATAACCTTTTGGTTTTCTGCAACCTCTATTTTACGGGAAAGATAAGCGTTTTCACGCATAACCTCGGCATAAAGAACGTATGACAACAAAAATACAACCGATGCCACAATCATAGCCGTTTTTGGCAACGGCAACCATTTAAATCTAAAGTCAAGACCCGCAACCAAAAATCCACCGATGAAAACAACGGCAGATAAGCCCACAACTCCCCTTTGGGTTTTCTCGGTTTCTTTAGCATCTAGACGCTTTTTTAAAAGGTTGGGTGATTTTATAAAAAGCACAACACCCAACATTAGCATCGGAATGAAAAGCACACAGCAAAAAAGCCATCCGCCAAAAAACTTAAATGTACCGGCAGGAAGAAAAACAAGCAACCCAACGAGCAAAATTCCAAATAAAAATTTTAAAACGGCACTAATCAAGAGTTTCATACTAAACCCTCCTAAACTACAAATAATTATACCACGCTTAAAGCCTTAAATCAAGCAAAATGCATCAATATAAAAGCATTCTAAAAAATAGGTTTTCTGCCGATAAGGGATTGACTAAAAGACCGAGTGAGGTTATAATTATGGTAACAAAGCATTATAGAGGAGATGAAAAAATGCAAAAATTTATTATTATGCACGATATTGATATTGCCGATTTTATGCAGACGCTTGATCACTGCAAAGGCGATGTTTTTCTTGAAACAAGTGAAGGCGACGTTCTCAATCTTAAATCAAAACTTTGCCAGATGATGGGTGTTGCCAACATTATGAAGGGCGCCGTTATTCACGAAGCCGCTCTTCGTTGCACCAACCCCGAAGATGAAAGTCTTCTTTTCAGATTTAACCTTTATAAAGAGGTTCCTGAAACCAAAGAAGAAGACGACGAAGACGAATAAGCCTTAAACTTCGAGCGGTTAATCCGTTCGAAGTTTTTTATTATATCTCGCCACTTTTGTTTAATTAAATAAAGTTTTAAACTTTATTTGTTGTGGTATGAGAGGATTTTGAGTTAATTTTATTAGCAAAAATAGTTAGTTTTACCTCAAAAACCTGCTATTTCTTCTGTGGGTGCTTTATAAAGTTAATCAAAAGTTATATATTTAACGAATTTTATTAGTTTTTGTCGGTTAGAGGTTGACTTATCTCCGTTATTTGGTATAATCTTGAACGTAAGTTATTTTATACACCGCAAATAAAACTGCGGTGTGTTTTTTGTTAATTTAGCTTGGAGGAATTTTATGAAAATCACTGATATTTTCGGCAGTGAGGTATTCAGCGAAGCCGTTATGAAGGAAAAGCTTCCCCACGAGGCTTACAAGGCTTTAAAAAAGACCATTCACGACGGCAAACCGCTTGATATCACCGTTGCAAACACCATTGCCAACGTTATGAAGGATTGGGCCATTGAAAAGGGTGCAACCCACTATACTCATTGGTTCCAACCTATGACCAATATAACCGCCGAAAAGCATGACAGCTTTATTGCCCCCGGTGAAGACGGCCACGTTATTATGGAGTTTTCGGGTAAAGAGCTTATAAAGGGCGAGTCGGACGCTTCATCCTTCCCTTCAGGCGGACTTAGAGATACATGTGAAGCCAGAGGCTACACCGCTTGGGACCCCACCTCCTGTGCTTTTGTTAAGGAAGGAACACTTTGTATTCCAACTGCATTCTGCTCCTATACGGGCGATGCTCTTGATAAAAAGACTCCTTTGCTTCGTTCTATGTCGGCTTTGGAGGTTCAGGCTTTAAGAATTCTCCGTCTTTTCAATAACACAAGTGCTAAAAGAGTTATCACCACCGTTGGTCCCGAACAGGAGTACTTCCTTGTTGACAAGAAGTACTACGACGGAAGAAAAGACCTTATGTATTGCGGACGCACTCTTTTCGGTGCACCCGCACCCAAGGGCCAGGAGCTTGACGACCATTATTTCGGTGCTTTGAAGCCGAGAATTGCGGCTTTTATGCAGGATTTGGACCACGAGCTTTGGAAACTTGGCGTTTTGGTCAAAACCAAGCATAACGAAGCCGCACCTGCACAGCACGAGTTAGCACCCATTTTCGGCACAACCAACGTTGCTGTTGACCACAATCAGCTTACAATGGAAATGCTCAAAAAAGTGGCTTTGAAGCACGACCTTGTTTGTCTTTTGCACGAAAAACCTTTTAAAGGCGTTAACGGAAGCGGTAAGCACAACAACTGGTCTATGTCTACCGATACCGGACTTAATCTTTTAGACCCCGGTAAGACTCCTTCCGAAAATGCACAGTTTTTGCTTTTCCTTGCCGCAGTTATCAAAGCGGTTGACGAATAT
>JAZNEE010000060.1:0-2367 GCA_045588405.1 Acutalibacteraceae bacterium | reverse complement strand
CGGTATGCCTCCCACGGGCGGCATGGGCATGGGCATCGACCGCTGTGTGATGCTGCTCACCGGCGCCGACACCATCCGAGAGGTTATTTTGTTCCCCACCATGAAACCACTTGACTGATAAGTTCCGACAACCCAAGATATCTTTCGATATCTTGGGTTGTTAAATAAGGTTAAACCAAAATTTAAACCTATTTTACATAACTATACAACCAATAGGAGGTAATTAGATGACAATGATTAAATTACCTGCTGATTTAGATGATAGAATCGCTTCAGCGGTTGAATTCTTTTGGGATACACGAACCGGTCAAATAGCAAAGCAAAATGATATAGGAGTTCACGATCAGGGCAATAGAGGTGCTGTAACTGGTGGAAAACAGTTGGATGGATTTGTTGATCTGATTTATGATGTTCTTGTGTTAAATGGGGTTCCAGAAGACTGCATTTATACCAATACGGACTTAGAATTGCCTGGTTATTATCGTCCAAATAAAAAGTGGGATCTATTGGTAGTGGATAATGGAGTTTTAGTTATAGCTATCGAATTTAAAAGCCAAGTTGGTCCTTCTTTTGGTAACAATTTTAATAACCGTACAGAGGAAGCAATGGGAAGTGCTCTTGATATCTGGACAGCATATCGTGAAGGTGTGTTCGGTAATCAACGTGCACCTTGGTTAGGCTATTTTATGATGTTAGAAGATTGTAGCAGATCAAATATGGCTGTTCGTGTGCGTTCTCCACACTTTCCTGTTTTAGAAGAGTTTATAGATGCTTCTTACAAGGAAAGATATGAGATCTTTTGCAATAAACTTTTGCTTGAGCGCCAATACAGTTCTGCTTGCTTTATTACATCGGGTGTATCTGACTGCGATATATTCTACAACTTCCCACAACAATCTCTTTCTTGCAAAGAGTTTTTGTTGTCGATGTTAGGCGCGGCAATGGCACATTTTCTTGATAGGTGATTGGTATGACTAAGCATATATTATACCACGCCGATTCCCGCAATCTTAGTTATATAAAAGACAATAGTGTTCATCTTATCCTTACATCTCCACCATATTTCAATTTAAAAGAATATCGCAAAGGTAAATTTCAATTGGGTGTTATTGACGATTATCAGCAGTTTCTTGATGAATTGGAAAAGGTGTGGAAAGAGTGCTACAGGATATTAGTACCTGGTGGCAGAGTTGTTTGCGTAGTTGGAGATGTTTGCTTATCAAGGAGAAAAAATGGCAGACATGCTGTATTACCACTTCACTCGGATATTGCGGTATCTTGTAGAAAAATCGGATTTGATAATTTGAATCCTATTTTATGGCATAAGATTTCAAACGCTAAATTTGAGGCAAATACAAACAGTTCTATTTTGGGGAAGCCGTATGAACCAAATGCTATTATAAAAAACGATTTGGAATACATTTTGATGGAAAGAAAACCTGGCGGTTATCGAACTCCAACTATTCAACAAAGGGAAGATAGCCGTATTGAAAAGGATGATTTTCAAAAATGGTTTAGCCAAATTTGGGAATTGCCTGGAGCTTCTACACGAAATGGGCATCCAGCACCATTTCCATTAGAATTAGCAACACGCCTTGTTAAAATGTTCTCTTTTGTTGGGGATACAGTTGTAGATCCTTTTTGCGGAAGCGGCACTACAATGTTAGCGGCAATAAATACCAATCGTAATAGTATTGGCATAGAAACTGAAGTATATTATTGTGACCACATTCTAAATAGATTAGAATGTGAAAAAAAACTATCAAAAGATTTTAGTATAGACTATATTGATATTAGTTGTGAAAAGGATACCTTTGAAGAACAATAGCAACTTAAACCAATTTAAGCCACAAGTTAAACCACAAATATTTCCACTGTCTAAACCTATCGGAACTTATCGACCCCATTAAGCTCACAGGATTGTGTACGATCTGAACATATCTAAGGTTAGCGCAACTTATCCGATTTTGGAACGATAGGTCCCCACAATGAAGCCCATTGATTAATCACAAACAAACGCCCTGCGGTCTAACGGCTGCAGGGCGTTTTTACAGGTTTTACATCGTCTATTGACAAATGGCGCGGTAGGGACATATAATGAAGATAGCACGAAGACCTGTTTGATAAAAACCCGTCTGACAAAGGAGTGTACATATATGGAGAAAAAACTATACAAATCCCGAACCGACAAAAAGATCTGCGGTGTGTGCGGCGGTCTGGCCGAGTATCTCGAAATGGATCCCACCATCGTTCGTTTGCTGGCTGCCTTGGCTATTCTGTGCGCCGGCTGTGGCCTGCTGATCTACATTATTGCGGCCATCGTGATGCCGTATAAGCCCGAATAAATACGCGAAGCGCCCTGCGGCC
>JAZNEE010000059.1:0-4196 GCA_045588405.1 Acutalibacteraceae bacterium | reverse complement strand
CCGATTGGGTAGGGGGTTCGTAATAATTTGTTATCGATTCGTTTGAACAATCAAGCGGCAGATAAATTGCCGAAAAAACAAATGTTGTAGCAAAAACGCCTTTGACTATATTTTTTATATTTATCATTTTATCACCCATTTTAATTTTGACAGGTATAAAATATTTATTCATTGGTCAATAATTTAGTAACAATACTGTAACACACAAAAGGCTTTTTATATGTTATAATATTAAAGGAAAAGTACATATCGATTATAAGGAGGTGCTGTTTGTGAGCGATTCTGATAAAAACCGCAAGGATGATGACCTTGAATTGGGTGGCAATGGTGAAGTTAATAACGAAAAATATTACGACCTTGACAGTTTTGGTTCAAAACCGAATAAAGATTATGACCTTGATTATTTCAGCGGTCAAAGTTCAACTGATGGCGAAGAAGACTTACAAACACCTGTATCAGCAGAAGATAGCTTTGATTTTAGTGCTATTTTTGATGAAAACAATCCTGCTGAAATGAATTTTTCCGCTTCCGGAGAAGATAATAACCAATCGGATGAAGACGTTCATATTGGTAACTTTTCAAAACCAAATAAAGATGATTGGAATGTCAAAAAAAAGTTAATAATGAAGCGCGTTAAAAAGGCACTTACCGTTTTAGGCACATCGTTTGTAACAATAATGCTTATTGGTATTATAACCGGTTGCCTTGTTGCAGGTGCTTTTGCAATATACGTTTTCAATTTCGTTGACGATACCGTTTATGAGGATCTTGATGATCTTCAATTTACAACAACCATCTATGTTAAGGATAAAGCAACAGGCGAGTATGTTGAATATCAAAGGTTGCACGGCTCGGAAAACCGAATTTGGGTAGACCTTGAGGAAATGCCGTCGAATTTAAAAAATGCTTTCGTTGCGGTTGAGGATAAACGTTTTAACGAGCATAACGGCGTTGACTGGAAACGAACAGTTGCTGCGTTTGCTAATATGTTTGTTGACCTTTATTCGTCAAACCAAGGTGGTTCAACCATTACTCAGCAGTTGGTTAAAAACCTCACAGGTGATGCTGATCAGACTCCGATGCGTAAAATCCGCGAGATTATGCGCGCAAGATATTTGGAAAGCGAGTATGAAAAGGACACAATACTTGAATGCTATCTTAATACCATCTGCCTTGCAGGAGGTATGTATGGTGTTGAGGTTGCCTCAAACTATTATTTCGGCAAAAGTGTTGATGAACTGACTTTGGTTGAATGTGCAGCCATTGCAAGTCTTGCCAAGGAACCGGAGAAGTATCGTCCTGACCGAAACCCTAACGATAACAGAACAAGAAGAAATACTGTTCTTTATCTTATGCACGAGCAAGGCTATATTACAGACGAACAGTATGAAGAAGCAAAAAATACTGAGCTCACCATAGTTGCTGATCCAATCGCTATCAGCTCGGAAAAAGTCAACAGTTATTTTGTTGATACTCTTATTGATGAAGTTACCAACAAGCTTGTTAAAGAGTATAATTTTGATAAAACATACGCTTCCAAGAATTTCTATAACGGCGGTTATAAAATTTATTGTACGCTTGATACCGACGTTCAGGCTGTTCTTGATGATGAATATTCCAAGAAAAATACCTATTTCAAGCTTAAAAGTAAAAAGCACGCCGATACATTCGTTCAGTCTGCTATGACTATAATGGATTACGAGGGTCATATTGTGGGTATAATCGGTGGTTCCGGCGAGAAAACCCAAAATCGTGGTTTTAACCGAGCAACAATGGCTTACCGTCATCCGGGTTCAACAATTAAACCGCTTGCATCATATTCTCAGGCTTTGCAAAAGAATCTTATAACCTATTCCACATTCCTTGAGGATTCACCGATGGAAAATTATTATGCTTCGGGTAAAGAGGGTCCTAAAAACTGGTATTCGGGTTATAAAGGTAATATAACGGCTGCTAAGGCGCTTGAAATGTCGGTTAACACAATACCTTGTAAGCTTGTTAAGACTATGGGCGCTGAAAGCACATACTTTTTCCTTTATGATAAGTTACAACTGACAAGCCTTGATTCAAGAAAAGATATGAACCTTTCTTCATTGGGTCTTGGCGGTACAAATACAGGTATCACAACAACCCAATCGGCAGCCGCTTTTGCTATATTTGGCAATAAAGGCACATATTATGAGCCAACAACCTTCACACTTGTGACCGACCAAAAAGGCAGCGTTATTCTTGAAGAAGAAGATGGCAACGTAGTGCTTGATGAAAACACTGCGACCATTATGAACCACATGCTTCAAAACGTTGTTTACGGTGAAGACGGCACAGGTTCCAAGATAGCCAATTTCAGCCAAACAATGAAATGCTATGCTAAAACAGGTACTTCGAGTGATACCTATGATAGCTGGCTTGCAGGTGGAACACCTTATTTTGTAGGTTCTTGCTGGTTTGGATTCGATCAACAGGAAAAATTGTCAGACTCCAATCTTGCAAAAAATATGTGGAATAACGTTATGAAACGAATCCACGCTAATTTAGAGCCTAAGGAATTCCCAACCAGTGAATATGTTGAAAGAAGATATTTCTGTAAAGCAACAGGACTTCTTGCAACCGATGCTTGTGAGGAGTATGAAGTTGGTTATTACAAGACCAATTATTCGTTGCCGCAAGGCTGTACCGAACATGAAGGAACTGTTTGGGGTGTTGTTACAGACGAATGGATTGAAAACGGTGGTCCTATAATTGAGGAACCCGAACAACAACCCGTCGATCCCGAGAATCCAACAACTCCTGAAACACCTTCTGATCCTTCTAAACCAACAGTTCCCGAAACTCCCGCCACACCGCCTGAAAATGAGAATGATGGAACAGGTGAAGAAAACAATTAAATTTTATAATTTCAACCGCAGAGGATAATTCTTCTGCGGTTGAATATTTTTGTGATAATTTTTAAATAATATATTGACAAATGAATTTATTTGTGTATAATAGAATTAGAATAATTCTAAAAAATAAATGCACAAATAAAGGAAGTGAGGGCTTGACTAAGCAAAGACAATTAGTTTATGACGTTGTTCATAACTCGTGTGAACATCTGACGGCTGAACAGGTTTTTTATCTAGCAAAAGAGCAAATGCCGTCTATTGTTATGGCAACTGTTTATAATAATCTCAATTCTCTTACAGATAGCGGCCTTCTTCGCAGGGTTTCTATTCATGGAGAGCCTGATCGATACGATCGACCCGAAGTTGCACATGAGCATTTAAAATGTGATAAGTGCGGTGAGGTACACGATTTGTGGATTGATGATATGGCTCAAAAGCTTGCCGAATGGTCTGGCCTTGATATTACGTCGTATGAACTTAATTTGCATTATATCTGCGATGCTTGTCGCAGTAATAATATTTAAAATTAATTTTTGGAGGAATAAAAAATGGAATTAAAGGGAAGTAAAACTGAAAAAAATCTGATGACTGCTTTTGCAGGTGAAAGTCAGGCACGCAACAAATACACCTATTTTGCAAGCGTTGCAAAGAAGGAAGGCTATGAGCAGATTGCTGCGATTTTCCAGCAGACTGCTGACAATGAAAAAGAACACGCTAAGCTTTGGTTCAAGGCTTTAGGCGAGCTTGGTGATACCGCAGCTAACCTTGCAGCTGCCGCAGCAGGTGAGAACTATGAGTGGACCGATATGTACGCTACCTTTGCAAAAGAAGCAGAGGAAGAAGGCTTTAAAGAATTGGCTTTCAAATTTGCCGAGGTTGCTAAGATTGAAAAAGCTCACGAAGAAAGATATCGCGCACTTCTCAACAACGTTGAGATGAAGCAGGTTTTCGAAAAAGCAGAGGAAACCATGTGGGAATGCCGTAACTGTGGACATCTTGTAATTGGCAAGAAGGCTCCTGCCGTTTGCCCCGTTTGCGCACATCCTCAAAGCTACTTTGAAGTTAGAAAAGAAAATTATTAATTAAAAAAGAAACTCCTTAACTTTAAAAGTTAAGGAGTTTTGTTTATTTTGTTTCGGTACGATATTTTATGGGTGACATTCCCGTAAGCTCTTTGAAAACCGCTCCAAAACGCTTATAATCACCGTATCCCACGCTTTCTGCGATATCGGATATCTTCATACCGGTTGTGCTCAAAAGCCTGCACGCGTTTTGTATGCGTATCTGTTTTAAATAATCGTTAAAACAAAGTCC
>JAZNEE010000058.1:0-2095 GCA_045588405.1 Acutalibacteraceae bacterium | reverse complement strand
ATACAAGGGTGTCCCACAGGTCATCAGCACATCACGACACATCTCGCAGGGCGCTGCAGAAATTGTCCGGATGGACTATTCCGCTGAAACACTCACTTTGCAAGCCAATCTGATTAAGGACGAAGACTATACCGTAACGGTATACGTTCCCGAAAATTATACGCTGAAAGAGTATACGGGATTCAGCCGTCACGAATCAGCAAACCCTATTTTGCGGTTTTCATTCCTGCCTACGCAAACCGGCACGTACGATTTCCAGGTTGTCTTTGAAAAAGTATAACGCACACGGGGAGGTTTGTTCAACAACCTGTACAAACTGTTCACCGCTTTCGCCAATCAACACGAAAACATCCGCCCGATTTCTCGGGCGGATGTTTTGCTTTATAAATTCACTTGGATTCTATAATTCCCGATTGTGGTGCAACGCACAAAAGAGAGGAATTGCGAACTTGAAGAACTGTGTCGTGTGTTATCCTCCGCTGTTTGGAATTTATTTCTTTAATACTTTTTTGCACCACGTGCGTTTTTGGCATTTCGGACACTTTAAATAGCGGGTAAATCCCATGTGCATTGCATTCAAAGCCTGTGAATAGGCAGGCACAAACTCATGACCGCAATTTTTGCACTTGTAAGCACCCACGCTCACCTCAAGTTTTAAGGCATAAAAGCACGGTATCAAAAACAAAATGCAAATCCCGAGAATGGTGACAATTTGCCAAACACCTTCGGGCATCAAAAAGGCGATAACGCCCAAACCGGCAAGCAGTCCGATCATGCTAACGATCATAATGACCCACATCGACGTCCAGATCGTTTTATTTTTCCGCTCTACTTCTTTTGCCATATCCAGCAACAGCTGCTCGTTTTTCTCATTTGTATTTTCCATATTGATTTTCTCCCCACTTAATAATTCGTTTACACTGATACAAAGAATATCACACAACTCAAGCATGATAGAAGAATCGGGCATCGCAATACCCCTCTCCCACTTGGATATCGCCTTGTCGGTGATGCCCAGTTTTTCTGCCAGTTGCATTTGTGTTAAAGTTTCTTTTTTCCTGCACTCGGCAATAAATCTTCCGATTTTGATTTGATCCATACGGTGCCTCCTTTCACTTTCAGTATAGAGGATTACCGGTAGAAAATACACCTACCGTTGGTTTAGTGGGGAGAAACAAACGATACTGAGAGAATCGATTACCAAACAAACGGTATCAAACGGTACTTAACATTTTGTTTATATTCACGGTAACCGTCGAGTTCTTTTTCGAGAAATTCTTCTTCGTGCTTAATTCGTTTTGCTATGATAAAAGGATATGCGAGAAAAACCAAAAACGAATATACAGAACCAAGCACGATCGGCATCGATAAAAACAAAAACACTGTCACGCTATACATCGGATGTCTGACAATGCCGTAAAGGCCTGTGTCTATCACCTTTTGATTCTTTTGCACTTCAATCGTGCGACTAAGATATGTGTTTTCGCGGAGCACCTCTGCATAGAGAATATAAGCAATGAGAAATATAACCGCCGCACCGATTACAACACCTCTCGGCAAGACATACCAATGAAAACGAATACCAAGCCCCGCAAGGATAAAGCCCGCGAAAAACATAAGACCGCTGAGTTTTACAACAAGGCTTTGTTCCGGTTGCTTTTCTTTTGCATCCAGTCTGCTTTTTAATAGGTCGGGGTTTTTGAACATCATGACAATTCCTGCAAAGAACATTGGCACGAACAAAATCCCCATCAATAACCAACCGTTAAAATAAGAAAAAGTGCCCGCAGGTAAGAATATCAACAACCCAACCAAAGCAATGCCCAGTAAAAATTTTGCGATTGCCCCTAAAAACAATTTTAAAGTCATGGCCATTCTCCGTTGTTAATGTTTTGTTTTATTATATCATATTGCCTTTCAAATAGAATGCGTTTATAAAAAATCCCCACCGATTGCTCGGTGGTGATTTTTGTTTATGGGCTATGAATTATTTCATATCCTTAATTGCAGCCCGTATTACCATTTACAAAACGCACCAATCGAAGTCGGAGGCCAAGCGGTCTTAGGAAGACAAGCTTTATAGTCAACTCCTTGG
>JAZNEE010000057.1:0-7535 GCA_045588405.1 Acutalibacteraceae bacterium | reverse complement strand
CGTCGGTAATCTTAAATGCCATTTCTATACACCTCCATACAGTTTAACTGTAAACCCATTGTAACACATTTTTTTAAAAATGCAATAGTAAATATATTTTTTATGTCTTCGGCATTTCATTATGAAGTTTTTTAGATTCTTCGCTTTGCTCAGAATGACGTATAGTTTTTTTCTTTCCTTTTGTCATTCTGAGGGAGCATAAGCGGCCGAAGAATCTTACCCAAAACGGCTCATATAAAATTCTTTTAGGTAAGGGAGCCTATAAAAAAGCCACTATACACTTATGCGCATAGTGGCTTTTGATGTGTTGAATTGCAAATTGTCGATTATTCGGCGTCGTTGGTTTCCCAGTTGTGCCAGACGTTCTGAACGTCATCGTTTTCGTCAAGCATATCGATGAGCTTTTCCATCTTAGTGACAAGCTCGGGATCGTCAATAGCAGTGGTGGTTGCAGGAACATAGGTTGCCTCGGCCGAAAGAAAAGCATAACCCTTTGCTGCCAAAGCTTCGCTTACTGCACCAACCGAGTTGACGTCGGTGGAAATTTCGAAGATATCGCCGTCGAAGTTGAAGTCGTCGGCACCTGCCTCCAAAGCATCCTCCATAACCTTATCCTCATCAAGACCCTCAGCCTCGATAACGATAAGTCCTTTATGCTCGAACATGAACATAACCGAGCCCGACTGTCCCAAATTACCGCCGCATTTATCGAAATAGTGACGCATTTCACCTGCAGTTCTGTTACGGTTATCAGTAAGGGTTTCAACTATAACTGCAACTCCCGAAGGACCGTATCCCTCATAGATGAGCTGCTCATACTCTGCACCGCCGGTTTCACCTGCGGCCTTTTTGATGATACGCTCGATATTATCGTTAGGAACGTTATTTGCTTTTGCTTTAGCAATAACGTCACGCAATTTGCCGTTTACGTTGGGGTCGGGTCCGCCTGCACGAACAACCATTGCAAGTTCACGACCGATACGGGTGAAAATCTTGGCTCTGGCTTGGTCGGTTTTTTCTTTCTTTCTTTTAATTGTACTCCATTTGGAATGTCCTGACATATACAAAAAACTCCAATCAATAAAATTTCAAATAACGGGGATTATTGTAGCACAATAAATCCGCAATATCAAGTGTTAGTTTTGCCGTCGGCCTTTCTTCTTTTCATAAAGTCCTCTAAAATAATGGTCGCGGCAACGGCATCGACCACAGCCTTGCGTTTTTTACCCCTTGTATCGGTGTAATTGAGGGCAGTATGGGCGCTGATGGTTGTACATCTCTCATCCCAAAGTTCAACCGGCAAGCCTGTTGTTTCACGAAGTTTTTCGGCAACCTCGGCACATTCTTTTGCCTTAAAGCCTTCACTTCCATCCATGTTTTTAGGATATCCTACAACAATCATTTCGGCACCCAGTTCTTTGGCTTTATCGGTGAGCTTTTCGAGCAATTTTTCGCGGTTATATTCGGTTATAACGCACTTTGGAAAAGCAAAACCCTCGCCTTTATCACTCAAAGCGACACCTGTTCTGGCGGTGCCGACATCGACCGACATTATATACATATTGCTTATTCGCCATCCTTTTCTTGGGTTGTTTTTTCTTCTGCCGATTGAGGTTCATCTTCAGCTTCGACAGAAGTTTCGGTACTTTCTGCGTTTTCGTAGTTTTCCGAAGGCTCTTCAACTTCCTTTAAAGGCACTTCTTCGGTGATTTTTAGAGCCTCTGTTTGGGTTTCGGGCGCTTCCGTGCTTGCCGTTTCAGACAAGGTGTATTTTTCAACGTCATTAAGCGCCGAATCGTCTATTTCAAAGCCTCCCTCAAAGCCGGGATAAGCATTGATATATCCATCCTCTATGCTTGCGAGCAAATCTATTTCGTTGTCATCAAGACTCTCTGTAGCCTCGAAAACGGCTGTTCTTGCTAAAATCACATCACCCTCGGGATAATCCACCTCGGTTACGGGACGGAATTTGCGAACGATAAGCACAGTTACAAGATAAAGCACCGTAACAGCGGCGGCACCACAGGTTATATAAATACCCAGCATAAGTCCGGGTGTTTCATATTCAAAGGTTATAGTGTTTTTGCCCTCGTGAGCCAAAACAGCCATAAAGCCCTTGTTTACCTTTTTAATCTCAGCGGGAACGCCGTTAACCTTGGCAGTCCAACCGTCAGCAAAAGGAACCGAGAAGAAAACATAATTACTTTTTTCAAGTGTTATAACCGATTCAAAGCCTTTATCAGAATAGGTAAAACTTTCGGCCGAAGTCTGCTTTCTCTCGTTGCAATCTGTGGTATAGGAATTATAGGTGAAAATCGGTGAAGGCTTTTCCTCAGAAAACTCCAAAATATTATACTTTGTTTCGGCGTCCATCATATACGGCTTAAAATCAGCGATATCTTCATCCTCGATAAGCAACGCTTTGAGCATCATTTGAGAACGACGGGCTCCCGTGAATTTTTCAGCCTGTTCCTCGGTCATATAAAGGTCATAGGTAAAGCCCATGGGAATATAGTTGTTGTTAATATAAACGTCGTGACCGTTCTGATTTTTTACAAACGTATATTCGGGAGCTTCGGTTTCACCTTTATCGTTGGTAAATTTCTTGGAATTATCGATTTCGGGGTCGAGCATATATTTCACCGACAACAAGGATGCCGAAGCATAATACTCACTAATGTTCGGTCGGCTTGCAACCGAGCGTGTCACACCGATGAATTCATAATAATCGGTAATCGACGATGAAACAACCGAATGGAAAAAGTTTACGGAAGGATATCCCAAATAAAGACCCGTGTTATCAACACCATCGTAAACGTCAATACGTGCAAACTCGTCATCGTCGATATCAAGGTCAACGTTGCCCTCGATAAGTGACGCTATCATAACGTCATCGATATCGTAAGAGTGATACTGACCCGATACAAGGAAGAAGGTCGAATAGAGTATTGAAACAATGCATATAATTGCGATAATCGGTTTTAAAACAACGGTTGCGCGTTCCTTTATCATAGGAATAAATCCCTTAACAATGAAAAGGCTCAAAATTGCAATGGCAACCGCAACCCAGAATCTTAAATCATAATAGTCACCATCTACCTTATAAGAACTGTCAAAGGCATGTCTTATAGATTGATAAGCATATTTTACGGGGTTGGTGGCAGCGTTGGTATAAAGTCCATAGCCTGTGATTTTGCCATTCTCCATACCCTTTGGCATAAGTCCTATTGCCAAACCTAAACCAACAGTTATTGCGGTGCACCATTTCCACGAAGTGTTCCAATCAGCCTCAGCATCCTCAATGGCTATCGAGGTGGCAAGCGCCATCATCAATATAGGCATATAGAACCAACGGGCATAGTAAGAGGTGTTAAGCAACGAGAACACGCTGTTAAGACCGGGCACAAGTGCAAAAAACGCAGAGGTGATAATCACACGGCGAAGCCAAGTTCCTTTTTTGTTTGACAAAAGCGCCGTAACTGCACCAACCATGCCAAAAAGGGGCATCCAACCGCCCAAGGAAGACCATTTTACATCGGCTCCGGGGAAAAATACAGGTCTTGCAGGCAAATCGGGTGGGAAGAAGAAACACTCTATAACATTGAGGAAAATCTGCTCCTTGCCGTAAAGCAAAAAGCTCCAACCTGTCATAACGCTACCCAAACGGTCGTTTTGAAGCACCACAAGAATTGAAGGCAACAAAATCGCCGCAGCAAGCAAAAGACCTACAACGCACTCAAAAAGCATGAGCAAGAATTGTGAAATGCTGAATTTAAAGCTTTTTGAACAAATGCGTATAAACCAATATATAATTGTGAAAATCACCATTCCAAAGAAGAAATAGTAGTTTGTAAGAGCGCTTACAAAAACTGCCAATATAAGTGCGCCGCGACGTTTTTCAGCCCAGAACACCTCCATTGCAAGCATTAAAAGCGGAAATACTATAATCGCCTCGTGGAAGTGGTTGAAAAACACGTTGTAAACCGAAAAACCGCTGAAGGCATATAAAAGACCGCCTATCATAGCCGTTTCGGCACGTGAAGTGAAACGTCGGATGAACATATATGCAGTTAATGCGGCACAGGCGAATTTTAAAATGAGCAACGGCCCCATAAGATAAGGCACCATCCAGTTGGGGAAAGGAATGGTCAACCAAAAAAACGGGCTTCCCAAAAGATAGAACGAATAAGAGCCTATAAACTGTGAGCCCAAGTCGGTAATCCAGCTCCATCCAAAATTACCCGAACGAACCATCTCGTGACAGTATTGATAAAACGGAATCTGCTGAACGTTAAAATCCCCATAGAAAATAAAATATCCCTTGCCAACGATTATCGACGGAACAAAAAGTGCCGTTGCAGTGAGCAAGGCGATAAGAAATGTCATAAATTTAAGCTGTTTTTTCTTGCCTAATCGGTTAGTGTTTTCAGCCAGAGTCATAACTATTATCCTCCGCAAAGGTTATATATAAATATTTTACCACAATGAGATTTTATAATCAACAGTTAATTGCTCGGAGTATGCTGTTAAAATGTTGTAATTAAATTGTTACAAACCCGTTGTTGTTTT
Source organism: Acutalibacteraceae bacterium (assembly GCA_045588405.1). GTDB lineage: Bacteria > Bacillota > Clostridia > Oscillospirales > Acutalibacteraceae > UMGS172. Next base: position 2,966 of record JAZNEE010000057.1, on the reverse strand, counting down.
TTTGGAATGGTGGTTGTATAATATTCTCGAAAACCAAAGGGGTGATTTTTATGAGCAGTCATTTTTATGCAATGCTTTTCAGAATGAAATATATTGACCGTTGGGCTTTGATGCGCAACACAAGAAAAGAGACATTGAGCGAACACACGCTTGAAACGGCTTTTATTGCACACGCTATTGCCGTTATTGAAAACAAGCGTCTTGGCGGTAACACAAACGCCGAGAGAGCCGCTGTTATGGCACTTTTCCACGACACCACCGAGATTATAACGGGTGATTTGCCAACTCCGGTGAAATATTATAACGAGGATATTAAAACCGCTTATAAGGAAATGGAAAGGGTTGCCGAAAACCGTCTTTTAAACCTTTTGCCCGAAGATTTGAAGGGTGAATTCGAGGATATTTTCAACGAAAAAGACGAGCATCTTTGCAAAATTGTCAAGGCGGCCGATAAAATTTCGGCACTTATCAAATGCAAGGATGAGTTGTCGCTTGGAAATCGCGAATTTGCCTCTGCGTTTGATTCAACGGCAAAGGCAGTAAAAGAGCTTGGGCTTCCGGCTGCCGATATTTTTGTTGAGGAATTTTTGGAAAGCTTCTCGCTTTCTTTGGATGAACAAAAATAGACGTTTTACTGTATCTTGCAAATTATGAAAAATTATGGTATAATCACTCCATGTGTAACAACAAATTGAAAGGACTATGGTATTTATGAATCCTAACAATCTTTGTCCCGGTTGCATGAACGAAAAGCTTTCCGAAGGCAAATGCCCCATTTGCGGCTACAACCCCGAAGAACCTGTTAATCCCGCTTTTCTTGCTCCCGGCACTTTTCTTGACGGTCGTTACGTTATCGGCAAGGTTATTGATTCCAATAGTGAAGGCGTTACATACCTCGGTTATGACACCGTAACCTCATCAACCGTTAATATCCGTGAATTCTTCCCACAAGGTCTTTGTGAAAGAGACCGTTTTGATGGATCGGTTGCAATGGTTTCCGGCAACGAATTCAATTATAACGATACGCTTGTTAAATTTATTGAGCTTTCCAAAACCTTGTTCCGCTTAAATGAGCTTCCTGCGCTTTTTGACGTTATTGACGTTCGCGAAACTAACAACACCGCTTACCGCATCACCAAATCGGTGCCCGGTATCTCACTCAGAGAGTTCCTTATGCGTAACGGCGGAATGCTCAAATGGGATCAGGCTCGTTCGCTTTTTGCACCGCTTATCTCGTCCATCTCGGCTTTACATAAAGCAGGTGTTATTCACCGCGGCATTTCGCCCGACACACTTATTGTGGGTAAAGACGGCAAGGTTAGAATCAACGGCTTCTGCATTCCGGAAGCAAGAATGGCAAAAACCGTTTTATCGGCTCAGTTGTTCCCCGGTTTTGCCGCTGTTGAGCAGTATAACGGCGCCACAAAGCACGGCCCTTGGACCGATATTTATGCTTTTGCCGCAACCATTTACAGAACCTTGGTTGGCAATCCCCCACCCGAATCTCCTGCTCGTTTGCAGAACGATAATATGACCATTCCTGCACAGATTGCAAGAGAAACTCCCAAGCCTGTGCTTGAATCACTTGCCAACGCTTTACAGGTTTTGCCCGATGACCGTACTCACAACATTGATGAAATGAGAAAAGGCCTTTCGGTTTCATCTGCTCAGGTTGCAGCAGCAGTAACTGTTACTCAGGACACACGAAACACAACCGAACCCACCTATGACAAACCTAAGAAAAAGAAGAAAAAAGGCGGCGCTGCAGGACTTTATGGCGTTGTTGCCGCTATCGTTACCATTTGCCTTTTGCTTGCAGTTGTGTTCTTTGTTTTGTGGTCGTTTGGCATTTTCGATAGTGAAAACAATTCCTCAACTCCATCGCGTCCTAGCAACATTTCAAGTTCATTGATTATCGATAATTCCGTAACATCAAAAACCGATATCGACCTTGACGAGAAATACGTTTTGAACGATCTCGTTGGCGAACTCTATGTAGACGTTGAAAACAGCGAACTTTTGCTTGACAGAAGCAAGGTTAAACTGGTTATTGCACATAAGGAATATAGCGATACCGTTGCCGAAGGCAAGATAATTTCACAAAATCCTGCACCCGGAACACTCGTTACCGCCGGCAAATCAACCGTTGAGGTTGTTGTAAGTATGGGCAAACGCGATATTCTTGTGAGAGATTTGGTTGAAGATCTTGAAATTATAGGTTGCGATGCCGAGACAGCAAGAATTAAACTTCTTGAACAGGGCTTTAGAAATATTGTTGTTGATCACAGTATTGAAGACCCCTCAATGCCCACAAACGCTGTTGTTCGTGTTATCCCCGACCTCGAGGAAACAATCACCAAGGATTCACGCTTAACCCTTTATGCCAACAGCTATGTGAAAAAGGTTGAAGACCCTCAAGGTGACGGAACAACAACCCCATAAAAACATAGCAAACATATCTTAAAAACCATTAGCGGCAGAAAAATTTTTCCTGCCGCTAATTTTTTTGCAAAAAACACTTGACAAATCTCCGTTTGGATATTATAATGTCAAGGTCGCATAAGTAGCGAGTATATGGCGGTATAGCTCTGTTGGCTAGAGCACTCGGTTCATACCCGATTTGTCGTAGGTTCAAGTCCTATTACCGCTACCAAATATGGCCCGGTGGTCAAGCGGTTAAGACACCGCCCTTTCACGGCGGTAACACGAGTTCGATTCTCGTCCGGGTCACCATAACAGAAAGACACCCAATAGGGTGTCTTTTTTTATTACATTTTAATCAGAGAATCGAACAGGGCATGAGCGAAGCGAGAAAAACAGTCCGGTGGACTGTTTTGGTGCCCGCGTGCGTGCCGAGGAAAGATTTATCTTTGCTCGGGCGATTCTCGTCCGGGTCACCATAATAAAAAGACACCCAATAGGGTGTCTTTTTTTGTTTTAAAACTTACTGTTTTGCGATGTGGACA
>JAZNEE010000056.1:0-3257 GCA_045588405.1 Acutalibacteraceae bacterium | reverse complement strand
GCTTGGTTTGTTCCTATGCCTTTGCGGTCAGCGAACAAAATGCCGACTGCGGTGTGATCGTCACCGCCCCCACCTGCGGCTCCTGCGGTGTTCTGCCTGCCGTTTTGAAATACATGCAGGAAAAGAACAATTTTTCCGACGACGATATCCTCCGCGCGCTTGCCGTTGCAGGACTGATCGGCAATGTTGTCAGCACCAACGCCTCTATCAGTGGCGCCGAGTGTGGATGTCAAGCGGAGATCGGCACGGCATGTAGCATGGCGGCAGCCGCATTATGCGAATTGTTCGAAATGGGCATCGACCAGATCGAATATGCCGCCGAAGTTGCCATGGAGCATCATTTAGGACTCACCTGCGATCCCGTGTGCGGTCTGGTGCAGATCCCCTGCATCGAACGCAACGCGGTGGCAGCAATGCGGGCCATCAACGCGCTAAGCCTCGCCAATTTCTTGTTTGCCAGCCGAAAGGTATCGTTTGACATCGTCGTGGAAACCATGTATCAAACAGGCAAGGACCTCTCGCATTTATATCGTGAGACCTCCGAGGGCGGTCTCGCACGGTTATACAATCAATAACGCAAAAGGCTTGACCGATCGGTCATGCCTTTTTAATTTAGAACAAAATTGTAATCCAATAAATAGCTCCATAAACAACCTAAGGAACTGTTCCGAGAATCAAACCCTCTGCTTGTGTAAGGTTGGATGGGTAAATATATACCCTCAGCCTTGACATCGTTCATTTTTGATGATATAATCCCAAAAGATGAATGAGGTTTTGCGTTTCTCATCGCTTCTTGTTCATTTTTTGATTAATATTTAGTGTAAAGAAGGTAGTCAAAATGAAAACCACAACAATCACACGCAAACAGTTTGATGTGCTAACCTTTTTAGAAAAAGTAAAAGTTGAAAAATCTCAACGTCAAATTGCTGAAGCAACCGGAATGTCTATCGGTTCTGTAAACAAGGTTGTTGCTGAACTGAGAGACGCTGCACTTGTTCAAAATGGAATTTTAACAGACAAGGGTTATGCCGCTCTTGAACCATACAAAGTAAAAAAAGCTATTTTCATCGCGGCAGGTTTTGGCTCACGTCTTGTTCCTATTACCCTTAACACTCCCAAACCTCTTGTAAGAGTAAATGGAGTAAGAATGATTGATACACTGCTTGACGCGGTTTTAGCCGCGGGGATTGATGAAATCTATATTGTGCGCGGTTATCTCGGAGAGCAATTCGATCAATTACTATCTAAATATCCCACCATTAAGTTTATTGAAAACCCTCTCTATAACGAAGCAAACAATATATCTTCTACTTTGCTTTCACGCCATTTGATGCAAAATGCCTATGTTCTTGAGGCTGATCTTTTCCTTTCTAATCCTGATATAATAGAAAAATATCAATACACATCTAACTATCTTGGGGTACCAACCGATTACACTGATGACTGGTGTTTTGAAACCAAAAACAAGGTTATCACCAAGGTTAAAATCGGCGGAAATGACTGCCACCATATGTTTGGTATCTCTTATTGGAATGAAGAAGCGGGAGCAAAACTTTACGACGATATCCAAAAGGTATATGATATGCCTGGCGGCAAAGAAAGATATTGGGACCAGGTTCCCCTTGAATACTGCAAAGATAATTATACCGTTGAGGTTAGAGAGTGTACATTTGATGATATAGTTGAGATAGATAGCTTTGCAGACCTCAAGAAAATCGATCCAATATACAGATAAACTAGAGGTGATGATTTATGAATCAATTAAAATACGGCTATAACAAAACCGAATATAAAAAATTTATAAAAGGTGCTTGGCGTTATCTGATTCTTTTCTCTTTGCTTTATTGCGCCCACTATTGTACACGACTGAATATTGGTAACGCTCAGGTTTATATGACTGAGTTTTCCAGTGAAGATATTGGAATTCTTTCTTCGGTACTCTTTTGGACCTATGGTATCGGTCACCTTGTAAACGGACGTCTTGGAGAAATCTTTGGGGTTCGAAAATTTATCATTTTATCGGTTATTTTATCGGTCATTTGTAATATATTTATGAGTTTCCAAACTTCTATTGTTGCTATGGCCATTATTTGGGGCTTTAACGGATTCTTCCAATCAATGGCATGGTCACCCGGTATTTCTTCACTCACAACTTGGTGGCCCGGAGATAAACGCGGATTTGCAACAGGATTTGCAAATGCCTTTTCGGGATTTGGACAAGTGGTTGCAACTCTTATGGTTGCCTTTGGTTTTGTGTTATTCCCAAATTCCGGTTGGCGTTCTGCTTTTTTGGTGCCTGCGGTACTTCCTATTTTAATGCTTATTATTTATTGGATTTTTGCAAAATCCAGTCCTAAAGATGTTGGCCTTAAAGATTATTATGAAGAGAACGAAAATAAGGCAACACTCGAGGACGAAATGGCAAAGCTGGTGAAGGAAAAGGGCAAACTGTACCCCTATTTTCATCTGTTGAGCAAGCCGATATTCCTTGTTTGGATTTTTGTTGTATTTTCATCAGGCATTGCCCGTTATGGTCTTGTTACGTGGATACCCAAGTATCTTAATGAAACCACCGAGCTTGGCGCTATCGTTAGTTTGTTAACTTCTACCATTCTCCCTATCGGTATGGGAATCGGAACTCTTATTGTCCCCGCACTAACTGATAAATTCTGCCCCAACAATCGCCTATGGGCAAGCGTTATCAGCGGTATCGTTTCCGCACTTTGTATTATCGGTGTTACCTTCCTTGATCCGAATAATACAATTCAATTCGCCTTAATGCTTGTCTGCTTATTCTTTGCAGGATTCTTTATCTATGCAATTAACGGAACTGTTTGGGCATATGCTGCTGATGTTGGTGGTCGTATTTTCGCGAGTACAGCTTCTGGAATTCTTGATTTTGCCGCATATATGGGTGCCGCAATTCAAGCTGCTGTGTACGGATTTATTTTGGGCGACGGAAATTGGAATGCGGTATTTATATCCGTTGCAGCCTTTTGCCTGCTAATTGCAATCGTTAGTTTTTTAAGTTCTCTTAAGAAAAAAGCATAAGGTTCATTCTTGGTTATTGAAGAAAATGCTAAATCCAAAGCAAAATAATAAAAAAAGGCTTGCCCGTTTGGACAGACCACGTAAGGAAGTATTTTATGTAAGGTACGGTGTAACCCCGTAAAAGGGGTTGCACCGTTTCCTTTTGCTATGCTGCAAGGCGGTATTCCTCCGGATTCTTTCGTATATCTTCCATCATAGCAAGGAGT
>JAZNEE010000055.1:0-2813 GCA_045588405.1 Acutalibacteraceae bacterium | reverse complement strand
GATGGATTATCAGGTTTTTGAGTTTTTTTATAGCTTTACTAACAATACTCACGACGTATATCATTATTTCACATAATGAAATGGTGAATTTCAGAACAAAAATAGAATATGACTATGATATGAACTTAAATGAACTTGACGGAAGCCTTTATAACATTAGCGTTGCATTGAGAAAGTCTATGTATGCTTCATCTGCATCGCAGTTTTCAAAAATAGCCGCCGAACTTTGCACCGAAGCGACTGTGGCAAAAAATGCTTTGTTGCAGCTGCCGTCTGCCGAAAGTGAATTGTCGTCGGTCAACAGGTTTTTATCGCAGGTGGGTGATTTTGCCGTTTATCTTTCAAAAAAAGTTGCTTCGGGCAACGAAATAACACGAGAAGAACGCGAAAATCTTCACTCGTTAACAAACGTTGCCGAGTCAGTAGCCTTAAAAGTTGACGAGGTGCGTGCAGAATATGAAAAAGAAGGGGTTTGGACAGCAGAACTTTCAAAATCTTTAGGAGAAACGGTGGGTGCCGGGTTTGGCGACCATCTTTTAGAACTTGAAGAAATGCTTGCCGATTACCCAACGCTTATTTATGACGGCCCGTTTTCAGACCATGTTTTAAATTCCGAATCACAACTTCTAAAAGGTAAAGAAGAAATTTCAATAGATGCCGCAAGAGAGGTTGCTATTTCTGCATTCCAAGGCAAAATAACCGAATTTAGTGAGGAAACCGAATCCAACGGCAAAATAGCAACCTATGACTTTTATTTTGAGGAAAACTTTGTATCAATCTCAAAATTAGGCGGTTATATCGTTAATATGAGAAAATTCAGGGTTATTGATGAACAAAAGCTTTCTTTTGACGATGCGGTTGGTATCGCTTTGGATTATATTTTAGAAAAATCGAGCAAAAACTTTGTTTCAACCTATTATTTTGCCGATGAAGGTGTTTGCGTTGTGAATCTTGCCTATAAAGAGGGAACAGCCGTATGCTATCCCGATTTAATTAAGGTTGGAGTGGCTTTGGATACAGGTGAAATAATGTTTATTGAAGCAGCGGGATATATTGCTAACCATAAAAACAGAAATATGCCTGCACCTAAATACACGGTTGCAGAAGCCACAGAAAAACTGTCGGATTCTTTGACGGTTGAGACTGTCAGACGCTCGGTAATTCCCACTGATGGTTTAACCGAAAAGCATTGTTATGAGTTCAAGTGTAAAGGTGTTGACGGTGAGGAAATTTTGGTGTATATTAACGTTGATAATTTAGAAGAAGAGCAAATTATGTTGGTTTTAAAAACCGATGGCGGAACTTTGGTAAAATAATGTAAATTCCCAAAAAAATTGCTTGACTTTTGTTGACTCTTGTGGTAAAGTATATGAGCCGCATACTGTGGGCTTATGAAAAGAGGGTTTTAACCCCGCCTACTTCAGTAGCGAGACTAAAATTAAGGCAGGTGCCAGAAAGATGTACGCAATTATTGAAACAGGCGGAAAGCAGTACCGTGTATCTAACGGTGATGTTATCTTCGTTGAGAAGCTCAACGCAGCCGCAGATGAGACCGTTGTTTTCGACAAGGTTATCGCAGTTTGCGATGATAACGGTGAGCTCAAAGTGGGAGCTCCTTACGTTGATGCAAAGGTTGAGGGTATCGTTGTAAAGAACGGTAAGTCCAAGAAGATCACCGTTTTCACTTACAAGCCCAAAAAAGGTTGTGCCCGCAAGATGGGTCACAGACAGCCGTATACCAAGGTTCAGATCAATTCTATAGGCTAAGGTGCTGTTATGACCTCAATCAAATTTTCGTTAACGAACGGCAAGTTGACAGGATATGAGATTTCGGGCCACAGTTCTTCTTCTTATAAGGACGAGGCAGGGAAAATCATTTGTTCAGCAGTGTCTTCGGCGGCAATAATGGCTGCCAATACATTGACCGAAATAATCGGAGCCGAGGTTGACGCTAAGGTTGATGACGGCTATATGCGAATCACTCTTATCAATAAGATAGAGGAATCACAGGCTGTTTTAAAAGGATTGAGGCTTCATTTAAACGAACTTGCAGCACAATATCGTAAACACATAAAAGTAAATCCGGAGGTGTAAAACCATGATTAAGGTAAATATTCAGCTTTTCGCTCATAAAAAAGGTGTTGGTTCTACCAAGAACGGTCGTGACAGCGAATCCAAGCGTCTTGGCGTTAAGCGCGCTGACGGTCAGTTTGTTCTCGCAGGCAACATTATCGTTCGCCAGAGAGGCACCCATATCCATGCCGGTGAAAATGTCGGCAAAGGTTCTGACGATACTCTTTTCGCTCTTATCGACGGTAAGGTAAAGTTCGAACGTTTGGGACGTGACCGCAAGAAGGTCAGCATCTACGCAGTAGAGCAGTAAGAACTATTTGACCCGGGTTATTCCCGGGTCTTTTTTAAATTATAGGAGACGTATATGTTTGTTGATATAGCAAATATTCATCTTAAAGCAGGTGATGGTGGCAACGGTAAGGTTGCATTCCACCGCGAAAAGTATGTTGCGGCAGGTGGTCCCGATGGTGGTGACGGTGGAAGAGGCGGCAACATTGTTTTTCGTGCCGACAGCAATTTGTCAACACTTGCTGACTTCAGATATAAAAGAAAATATTTAGCCGAAAACGGTCAGCCCGGTGGCACTTCAAGATGTAACGGCAAATCGGCACCCGACCTTATTTTACGTGTGCCTATGGGTACTCTTGTTAAGGATGCCAATACAGGCAGAATTATTGCCGACATTTCGGACGATAAAGACGTTATTATTGCAAAAGGCGGTAAAGGTGGTTGGGGTAACA
>JAZNEE010000054.1:0-3447 GCA_045588405.1 Acutalibacteraceae bacterium | reverse complement strand
TATGCTCATTTTGATATTTTGTCTTTTTGGGGGTTTAAAATATGTTTTCAAGAGATATTTTTATTGACCTTGGTACCGATAACACGCTTGTTGGCGTTAAGGGTAAGGGTATAATGATGCGCGAGCCTTCGGTTGTTGCTTATGACGTGCGAAATGACGAGGTTAGGGCGGTTGGCTCGGCTGCAAAAGAAATGATTGGCCGTACTCCTGGTTCTATTGTTGCTGTTAAGCCGATTAAAGGCGGTGTTATTGCCGACTTTGACGTTACCGAGGCCATGCTTCGTAAATTTATTAAAACAGCACAAAGAGGTTCTCTTTTTAACAGAGCAAGAGTTATGCTTTGTATCCCTTCGGGAGTTACCGAGGTTGAAAGTCGTGCCATTTTCGACGCAGCAAGCCATGCAGGTGCTTTTGAGGTGGATTTGGTTGAAGTTCCTTTGGCAGCTGCTATCGGTGCAGGTGTTGATGTTAGTGCAACAACAGGATGCATGATTGTTGATATTGGCGGCGGTACTACCGAGGTTGCTGTTATTGCTCTCGGTGATATTGTAACTTCGCAGTCAACCCGTGTTGCCGGCGATGCAATGGATGAGGCTATAATTAACTATCTTCGTAAAAAACATAATCTTCTTATTGGTGAGCGTACGGCCGAACAACTTAAAATTGATCTTGGCTCTGCAATTGAATTTGAGGGTGAGGGATCGGTTGAAGTAAAGGGTCGTAACCTTGTTGATGGTTTGCCTAAAAATATCGAAGTCACTGCTGTTGAGATAAGAGAAGCTCTTTCCGATTCACTTTATCAGATAATTGATACGATAAGAACAACATTTGAAAAAACTCCGCCTGAGCTTGCTGCCGATATTATTGATAAAGGCATTGTCCTTAGTGGCGGTGGTGCTATGCTTCGTAATATTGATAAGCTTATCAGTGCCGAAACAGGCATGAACGTTCGCGTTGCCAAAGATCCGCTTGATTGTGTGGCACTTGGTCTTGGCAAAAAAATTGAAAGCAATTTAACCTTTGATACCTATGTGTTTAAAAGAGGTAAGAGATACAGATAATCATTTAAAAGGAGGGTGACCGATGCGTTTCTTTTTCAGAAGCAGAGGATTTAAAATAATGCTTTCTTCGGTAATCGCTGTTGCTGTTATTTCGGTTGCCGTTGCTACTTTTACAAGCATTTCTTCGCCATTTAGCAGTATTTTTGGTTCACTTGTTTCTCCGGTTCAGCGTGTTTTTACCGCTGCTTCGGATAAGCTTAGCGATTTCAAAACAAAACTTTCTGACAACCATGCTTTAATGGAACAAATAGAGGAATTGAAGTTTGAAAATGCCGAGCTTGATGCAAAACTTACGGAATATGAACAAACCTTGCAGGAAAACGCTTATTATGAAGAGTTTTTAGGAATTAAGGACAAAAATCCCGAAATGCTTTTCCAATCGGCTAATGTTACTGCGCGTGACCATACCGACCCTTATAAGGGCTTTACAATTGACGTTGGTCTTTTAGATGGTGTTGCTTTACACGATCCCGTTATCACGCCACAAGGACTTGTTGGATACATCAGTGAAGTTGCACCGACCTATTCTAAGGTTACAACCATTTTAAGTCCTGATCTTCATGCAGGCGGACGAGATAATCGTTCGTTAGATGAAGGCGTTGTTTCGGGTAGGGCAGATTTGGCAAAAGACGAATTTTGCTCATTTTATAATCTTCAAAGAGATTGTGCTGTTTCAATCGGTGACTATATTGTAACGGCAGGTGGAAGTGTTTTTCCGTCGGGTTTGGTAGTTGGTAAGGTTACCGATATACGCCAGCAAACAAAGGATACGTCGCTTTATGCTGTTTTAAAATCGGATATTGATTTTAAAAACCTTCGTAATGTTATGGTTATAACCTATTACTCGGGTCAGGGACTTATTGCACCTACGGAGGAAATTCAATAATGCCTGTAAAATTTAAAAGATTTTTCCTTTTCACGCTTTATCTTTTACTGTGTTTGTTAATAATTATTTTACAGTCTTCGGGTTTATTAACTTTGCAGATTTCAACTGCATCGGTGGTTTTGATTTTACCGATGATTATTTACGGAGGCTTCTATTTTGGTTGCTTCACAGGTGCATTAATTGGATTTATATGCGGTGTTATGACCGATGCTGTATCCTCCACAACATATTTTAACACTATTTCTTTCACAGTTTGCGGATTTGTTTGCGGATTGGTTATGATGTATCTTTTTAATCGCAATTTTTCTGCTGCTTGTGTGCTTTGTCCTTCGGTTTCTTTTCTTTATTTCTTTTCAAAATGGCTTTTAATTTACGCTTTTAAAGACCCGTCTTGTGGTTTTGTTTTATTAAATTATACGTTGCCATCGTTTTTGTATACTGCCACTGTAGGCATTTTAATGTATTATATATTTTTACCTTTCTTTAAAAGACTTCCTCAAGCCGAGAGAAAGTGATTTTTGGTATATTATAATTTTGGAGGTGATCACAGTTGAGAGTAAAACCAAAACAAAACCCGAGAATTGTTGTGCTTATTGCAATAATGCTCACTATTTTTATGTGCTTTGGTTTTCGTGCCGCAGATTTTCAACTTGTGACCGCCGATCAATTTGCCAGCGAAAATGCAGGGCTTACTGCTGTTACCACAAATATAACTGCTACAAGAGGTGCTATTGTTGACCGATATGGCCGACCTATTGCAACAAGCAGAGACGGTTACAATATTATTTTTAACCGTGCTTATATGAAGCCCGATTCTTACAACAGCACCATTCTATCACTTACTAAACTTCTTAGTATTTATAATTTTGAATGGAATGATTTGTTGCCTATAAGCAATGCGGCACCGTATGATTTCACCGATGATGCCACAGCTGTTAAACAAATGAAAAAGAAGCTTGGCCTTAACGATTATGCGACTGCTGCAAATTGTTATGATGAAATGGTTTCTAAATACTCGTTGCAAAGTTATAGCGATAGTGATAAACGAATTATTATGGGCGTTAGATACTCTATGGAAAAGGCTGATTTTTCCGTATCTTATCCTTATGTTTTTGCAAACGATGTTTCATCAGAACTTATGATGGTGGTTTCTGAATCATATTCGCATCTAAAAGGTGTTGAAATTGACGTCGTTACCTATAGAGAATATATGGACCCCGAACTTGCAGTGCACATGCTTGGTACAACAGGCAAAATCACCGCTGAAGAATGGGAAAAATATAAAGCCATGGGCTATTCTTATAATGATATCGTTGGTAAAAGTGGTGTTGAAAAGGCTTTTGAGGATTATCTCAAAGGTGAAGACGGTAAACTGACTTATTATTTCGATAAGTCGGGTAATGTTGTTTATACCGAGGTTACAAAGCAACCGATACAGGGCAATACTGTATTTCTCACCATCGACTCAAAACTTCAAAAGGTTGCTCAGGATGCTCTTGC